>JANPBE010000350.1:0-10261 GCA_031430295.1 Phyllobacterium sp. | reverse complement strand
GCCACGCCGGATTCGATGCCAGAGCCTAGGCCCAAATGGAACTGAATATCCGGCGAACGGGCATTCGGATCTGCATACCAAAAGCCACCGGTTTCAAACAGCGATGAGGCTACAGGGCCGGAGCGAAACAGAATATATTGCAGGCCCGCCCACAGCGTTCGATACCATTTTGCGACGCCATCATAGGTGTGATCGCCCGTGCATTCGCAGATGACGAACAGGTCGAGATGATCCTGCAAATTGCCGCCGACACCAGCCAAATCATGCAGTACAGGAACACCGACTGCATTCAAATGATCGGCAGGACCGATGCCGGATTGCAGCAATAATTTGGGTGAACCAATTGCGCCGGAGGTTACAAGCACCTCGCGGTTGGCGCGATAGACTGTGGTGCCTTTGGGCGACGTGCTTTCAACACCAACGGCCCTCTTGCCTTCCAGCACAATACGGGTCACTTGCTGGCCCAGCATCACAGTCAAATTTTTGCGGTTTTTAATCGGTGTCAGATAAGCCATCGAGGCTGACGAGCGACGGCGGTTGCGCTGACTTAGTTGATAAAAACCAACCCCTGCTTGCTGCTTGCCGTTAAAATCATGATTGTAAGGGATGCCCAGTTCTTGGCCCGCCTGCATATAGGCATCGCAAATTGGCAGGCCCGAAACGGGCATGGAAACACCCAGCGGACCACCGTAGGAATGATAATCATCGGCAAAGCGCTGGTTGTCTTCGGCGCGCTTAAAGTATGGTAAAACCGAGCGATAATCCCAGCCCTCGCAGCCGTCTTCGTTGGCCCATGTGTCATAATCTACCGCGTTGCCACGGGTATAAAGTTGGGCGTTGATTGACGAGCCGCCGCCGATAACCTTGGCCTGCGTATAGCGCAGCACACGGCCCTTCAGGTGCTTTTGCGGCACGGTTTCCCACCCCCATGAGGCGACGCCTTTGGTCATTTTGGCAAAGCCAGCGGGCATATGAAATAGCGGGTTCCAATCGCCGCCGCCTGCTTCCAAGAGCAAGACGCTTACAGTCGGGTCTTCGCTGAGACGGTTTGCCAGTACGCAACCTGCTGGTCCGCCACCTGTGATGATATAGTCAAATGCTGCCACCTTATTCATCCTCACAACCGACTAATGGAAAGCGCGCCGTCAACATTCAGCACCGAGCCTGTGGCGAAACCAAACGCGCCGGAGGCCAGCGAGGCCACAACATTGCCAATATCAGCCGCCTCGCCCCAACGCTTCATCGGCACCAAGCCATCCGCAATTAGCGCATCATATTTGCCTGTAACGCCTGCCGTCATATCGGTTCGGATAATGCCGGGACGCACTTCGAACACACCAATATTTTCATGCGCAAGGCGCACGGCAAGGCTTTGCGAAAACGCAGCGAGTGCCGCTTTTGTCATGCAATAATCCATCCGTTCCGGCGAGCTCATTGTGGCAGAGACCGAAGTGATAGTGATGATTGAGCGCGCGGCTCTCGACGGCTCCATGCCCTGCATTGCACGGACAACCTCTTGCGTAAAAAAAACTGTACCGCGCAGATTGGTATTGATAATTTTGTCGAAATTCCCCGGCATCAACCCCAAAAAATCGCCGCGCACAACGGAGGCTATGCCCGCATTATTGACGAGGCAATTTATGCGGCCAAACTGTGCAATTACATGGGCGATGACGTCAGCATGGCCATCCAAATGCGCAATGTCTGATTTGAAATAGGCAGCTTTCGCGCCGCCCTGCCCTAGCTGGGCAATGATTGCCTCCGTTTCCGAAGACGGGTCGCTGACGCCAGTAAAAGCAACATCAAAACCTGAGTTGGCGAGCGCGCGAACTATGCCAAGGCCAATGCCACGGCGCCCGCCAGTTACCAGCGCCACAGGTCGTTTCGGCTCCGTCATGATTTCAAATCCGTGGCTATAATATGGTCCGCAACACGAAGCGCCTGCGCGGCAATTGTCAGCGCCGGGTTGACTGCGGCGGAGGTTGGAAGGAACGAGGCATCGACAACGAACAGGTTCGGATGATCGAATGCACGGCAATAAATATCCAGTGGCGCGGTGTCGGCGCTGAGGCCCATGCGCACAGTGCCGCATTGGTGGCTTGGTGTTTTGCGATCAAACGCGCGGGTCAAAACGAGAGGGAATCCGACACGCTTCAACATGGTTTTCATCTTGGAAACCAGCTTCAAATGCGCATCCCAATTGGAGCGTTTCCAGTTAAGGATGATCTTGTCGCCATCCACCGTTATGCGGCTGTTAGGGTCTGGCAAATCTTCGCTCATGGCCAAAAAGTCAATGGCGTGGGCGGAGACTATATTTAGGATCCATTCGGGTACTGAGCGAATATTGGACTTCAAGATCGGTCCGGAAACGCGGCCCAAAAGCTGGATATTGCCAAGCGGCGCACCGCCCTCGCCGTCTGAAAAATAGAAGTCATTGAGGCCAAACGTCTTCTGGTGAATGGAATCGTTTCGATACCAAGGCGAAACGCCAATGACAGCGCTAGTGTTATGGTTCATGAAATTGCGCCCAACTTGATCGGAGCGATTGGCAAGTCCGGTCGGTTTTTTTTCATTATCCGAGCGCAGCAAAAGCACGGATGATTGCACCGCGCCTGCACTCAATATGACAAGCTTTGGGGATAGTGTATCCTGTTTTCCAGCCCTCACATAATGAACACGGGTGATTGTTTTTCCATCAGCGCCAGTCTCAAGTTTGGTGACGCGGGAGCCTGTCTGAATGCTTACATTCGGATGCTTCAGTGCGTCCGCCAGCGCGCAGCTCTCGGCGTCCATCTTGCCGTCATCGGTGTTGACATGCCCGTCCCACGGCACTTTGCTCTTGGCGAGCCACCGGTCAATATCAACACCCAGCGGGAGCGCCGATGGGTGATAGCCCTTGGCTTTCAGGCGAGTTTTTACGAGTGCAAGAGCAGGTTCATCCGGCACAGGTGCAAAGGGGTATGACTGCGAATGGCGGGGCTCAGTCGGGTCTTCGCTCAGGCTGCCGCGTACATTGTAAAGCTGCTCGGCGCGGGAGTAATATGGCTCAAGCTCATCATAAGAAAACGGCCATGCGGGCGATACGCCCTCCTGATGCTTCAACTCATTAAAATCTTCGCGCCGGTAGCGGTAAAGCACAGCGCCGTAGAATTTAGAATTCCCACCGACATTGTAATAATTGCCCGGGTTAAACGCATCACCCTTTTGGTCGTACCAAAGTTCTTTGGGCCGGAAATAGCCGCGCTGATAGATCGCGCGTGAGTCGCGGTTTTCAGGAATATCGGCAAGGCGTTCGCCTGTCTCCAGAATGAGTATTTTTGCGCCTGATGCAGCAAGACCAGCTGCAACCGTCGAGCCGCCCATGCCGGAACCGATAATAACGATGTCTGGGTTTGAACTCATGTCAGCCTCTTACCACCCACCAATTTGTGCGGTTCCCAATATGCATATTCAGTGTCTTGGTTTCTGTATAATCCTCAACCGCGTGATGCCCAAGTTCGCGGCCAAGGCCAGATTGCCGGTAACCGCCGAACGGCAATTCGGGTGAGCCGTCCATAAAGGTATTGACCCAAATTGTGCCTGCGCGGACCTGACGGCTGAGAGCCAGACATGTGTTCGTATCGCTACTCCAGATACCAGCGGACAGGCCATACTCTGTCGAGTTTGCGATACGTACCGCCTCTTCCTTGGTCTCGAATGTGAGAATGGAAAGCACTGGCCCGAACACTTCTTCGCGGGCGACAGCCATGTTTGGCGTTACACCGGAGATGATTGTGGGTGACAAATATTGCCCGGCACCAAAGTCCAGCGCCCCGCCACCATGTGCGATATGTGCGCCCTCATTTGTTGCGCTGGACAGATAGCCCTCAACCTTCGAAAGATGCTGTTGCGTTATCATCGCGCCCACTTGCGTCTTGTCATCCAGCGGATCGCCCACTACCACTTTCGCTGAAAGTGCAGCGATTTTTGCTGTAACGTCCTTTTCGATATCCTTGTGCAGGATAAGCCGCGAACCTGCATTGCAACATTCGCCCGCATTGAAGAACGCCCCGAACACGGCGGCATCGACAAAGGCATCCATATCCGCATCGGGGAACACAATTTGTGGATTCTTGCCGCCAAGTTCGAGCGACACTTTTTTGAGTGTGTTGGCAGCTGTTGCCATGGCCAATTTGCCAACGCCAGTGGAGCCGGTGAAAGTGACCATATCCACATCTGGATGGCTGGTCATCGGCGCACCTACTTCCGCGCCGGTGCCAACCAGAATGTTGACGACGCCCGCAGGAACGCCTGCTTCAAGTAGTATTTCGCCCAAGACCAGTGTCGAGCCCGATGTAAGTTCGGATGGTTTGACGACAGCCGTGCAGCCCGCCGCAAGGGCAAAAGGCAGCTTTTGCGCGACGATCAAAAACGGAAAATTCCATGGCGTGATGATAGACACAACGCCAATCGCTTCGCGGAGCACTACGCCCAGCCTACCCTCGCCGAGCGTGTTGTAGCTTTCGCCGTGCAGCGTGCGGGCAAGGGCCGCCGCATAGCGCCAAATGTCCACCGCGCCACCAATTTCACCGCGACACTGGCTGATAGGTTTGCCCGCTTCAACGGCATCCAGATAGGCGATTTCTTCCAATCGTTTGGCGATGAGATCGGCGCATTTCAGCAAAATGTTGGAGCGTTCCGCACCAGTCATTTTCGGCCAAGGGCCGTTGTCAAAGGCGTGCCGCGCGACTGTGATCGCACGCTCGGTATCGGCTCTATTGGCTGCATGATAGCGGCTAACGATCACGCCATGGCCCGGTGCCACGCGCTCGATCATCGCGCCCGATGTACCTTCTACCCACTTGCCATCAATCAGCATTTTAAAGTCACGCGATTTTATGTAGGCAATATTTTTCGGACGGATGTGAACTGTCATTACCATTCTCCTTTGAAGGCGGGTTTGCGTTTTTCAGAAAACGCCGCGACGCCCTCTTTCATATCGCCAGTTTTAGCTGCGAGGATTGAGCCCAGCGCTTCAACGGCTGAGCCATTGTCTTCGCCGCTTGAAACCGCGATCATTAGTTTTGAAATTTCGAGCGCCGCCGGACCGCGCAAGGCGATGTTACTGCCGAGTGTTTTGGCAGCACTGAGTGCCGTGCCTGTCTCAACCACATGGTCCACCAGCCCATGCGCCAAAGCCTCGGTTGCTGTAAACATCTCACCGCCCAGCACCATGCGCCGCACAATCTGTGCGCCAAAACGCTTGACCAGCCGCTGCGTGCCGGACCACCCGGGCACCATGCCAAGACTAGTTTCGGGGAGACCTATTTTGATGTGACTTTCAGCAATGCGAATGTCTGCCGCTGCCGCAAGCTCCATGCCGCCTCCAAGTGCGTGGCCATTGAGCGCCGCAATGACCGGCATCCGCATTGTCGCTAGTCGTTCAAAAACGCGATGGCCGAAGCGCACCCATTGATGGCCGAACTCTTGCGGGGCCATCGCACCCCACGCCTTGATATCGCCACCCGCACAAAACGCTTTGCCCGCGCCGGTGAGGATCGTCACCCGTACATTGCTGTTGGCCTCAATATCATCGCAAGCGCTGCCAAGTGCCTTTAGCATTTCAATGTCAAAGGCGTTGAGCTTTTCCGGTCGGGCGATAGTGATGATTGCGAGCGCGCCCTCGTAGGTAACGTCAATGCGAGGGTCAGTCATGGGCGTTTCCAATCAAGCTGAGCTTGGGCTTTTGCGGCAGTGTAAGACCAATCGGCGCGTCGATAAACAGTGCGGCATCCATGACTTTCAGATCATCAGAAATGAGCAGCGGAAACTCGCACTGGTCAAGAATGGCAGTTTGCAAATCAATACCCGGCGCGATTTCGGTCAGTACCAAGCCCTTGTCGGTGAGCCGCAAGACGCAGCGTTCGGTGACGTAAGTGATGTCTTGACCTTGCATCACAGCGCGGGGTCCGGAGAAAGTGACGTGGTCAACCTCATTGACCAGCTTTTTCAGCTTCCCCTCTTTTTCGATGATGATTTTGCGATCCGCCACGGACATTTTCGCGCCTGCATTGAACATGCCGGAGAACACGATTTTTCGTGCCCGCGCGGTTATATCAACAAAGCCGCCAGCGCCTGCCGTGACATGCGGGCGAAACGCGAGCTTGGAAACATTCACTGAACCATCGCGGCCTATTTCCAAAAATGACAGCAACGAGGCATCGAACCCGCCGCCTTGAAAATAGGTAAACTGATAGGGCGACGGCATATAAGCATCGGCATTTGAAGAGCAGCCGAAGGCAAAATCCAGCAGGGGAACGCCGCCGACAGCGCCCTGTTCAATCACCCACGTCACCGCACCGTGTAGGCCCTCTTCAAGCAAAATGCGCGGCACATTGGCGGAAATGCCGAAGCCGAGATTCACGCAGCTTCCGGCCTGTAATTCTTGGGCTACACGTCGCGCGATGATTTTTTGAATGCCGAATTCCGGAACTTCAAATGTATCCATCGGACGGGCGATTTCGCCGGAAATGGCGGGGTCATACGCCGTCTGCGTGGTTTGCTTCTGGTCAGGGTCCACCACAATATAATCCACCAGCATGCCCGGCACACGCACATCATGCGGTTTAAGGCTGCCGGATTTCGTCGTGCGTTTGACTTGCGCAATAACGATCCCGCCATTGTTGCGTGCTGCAAGCGCTTGATCCAAACCGCCGAGATAAGCGCCCTCTTGCTCATATGTCAGGTTACCATTTTCGTCCGCTGTCGTGGCGCGGATAATCGCTATCTGCGGGATGATCGCCTTGAAGTAGAGATAGTCTTCGCCTTCAAACTCAATTTTTTTCACGAGTGGCTCGCGGCTTGCCAATTCGTTCATCGCGCAGCCTTGGCGGGTGGGATCAACGAACGTATCCAAACCAATTTTCGTAATCACGCCCGGCCGCTTGGCCGCCGCCTCGCGGTGCATATCAAACAGGATGCCCGATGGCACATTATAGGCTGGAATTTCATTGCCAGTGACCATTTGCCAGATCAGCGGCGGCTCGGAAGTTGATGGGCCGGAGGGGTAAGACCCGCCGATAATTTTGGCGAGCAAGCCCTTTTTGGCAATATGGTCAACGCCTTTGATGCCACTCATATCGCCAGCGGCAATCGGGTGCAGCGTCGTGATGTTTTGCGGATGGCCCGTCGTGTCAAAGCACTCACCGATGGCTTTGAGCACGAGGTCGGGACAGCCCAAACCGCTCGACGAGGACACGGAAACGACTGCGCCGTCAGGGATAAGTTTTGCTGCATCCAGCGCGGATATTAGTTTGCTCATAGCATCATCTCTTTAGGGCGTGGTTCGCCGCAGCTTTCGCGGCGCACGAGGCGAACCGATGTTACCATCGCCTCGTTTTCGGTGTCGCCGGTATTGATCTTTTTCAACAATAATTGTGCGGCGCGACGGCCCATGCCTTGCGGGTCAACCGAGATAGTGGTGAGTGCTGGCACTGCCGTTTGTGCTTCAATCACATCATCAAAACCAACGACGGCAAAATCTTTGCCCGGTTCCATGCGCAGCGCACGAAGCCCGTCGCAAACGCCAAACGCCACAGCATCGTTCAGACAGACCGCAGCGGTTGGGCGCTCGCTGCTTGCCAGCGCGCGCTGTATCGCGGAAATGCCCCCTGCCCGAGATGGCGCAGACATGACGATGGCATCGTTATGCACAGCAAGTCCGGCTCCTGCCATTGTGCGCTTGAATTCGGCAACACGCTCGGTGAAAACGCCCGTGTCTGCATAGCCGCCTAAGAAGGCGATGCGGGTGTGGCCAAGGCCAATCAGGTAATTGGTGGCCTGAAAGATACCGGACTTATTATCGGAGAGCAGCGTCGAAACTTTCGCGCCCGCTACATTGCGCACGGCAACGACGATGGGAATGTCACTGCTGGCCAGCACATTAAGGTCCGCGGATTGCGTTCCGCGCGCGGGGCATATGATGAGGCCGGAGATGCCGTGCTCGCGCATGGAGGAAATCAGTTCTTGCTGGCGGTCAAGGTTTTCAGCTGAGTTCGACAAGAACTGCACATAACCTGCCGACTGCACAACGGAATCAATACCAACGGCCAATTCCGCAAAAAAACTATTGGTCAGATCATTGACAATGACACCAATGATTTTGGAATTTGAATTCGACTGACGCAAGTTCGCCGCGCCGCGATTATAAACGTAACCAAGATCACGGATTGCCGTCATCACACGGGCGCGGGTTTCGTCTTTGACCACTTGATTGCCCTGCAAAACCAACGACACAGTTGATTTCGAAACGCCGGATGCGTTTGCAATATCAATCACTGTGACGCGCTTGGTCAACGAATAGGCCCCGGTAATAATTGTTCGTGGATAAGAAATATTGGAACGTTCCAAATTAGTCAATCGAATTTCACGCCCGAGGCATAGAAAATCCTATTGATACCAACAAAACAATGCAAAAAATATTCAATAGGCGGGTAATTCATGCATTGGTTAGAAGATTCCGTTTGATAATTGGAACGTTCCATATTATGAGACGCAAAACCAAGGAGCGTGCGCGCGATGGCCCTACAAATTTCACTTCCCGCTGTGGGTTCATCCAGCCAGCCCTATACCCTTGTCGGCACGCCCTTGGCGCGTCCAACGGTCACCCCTGTATTTAGTCGCATTGCCTATGCCGCCGCGCATGTGGTCAGCGACTCCACGGGTAAGGTCGCGCCGCAAGGCCGTCCGGCGGTTGATTGGGATGCAACGCTGGCGTTTCGCCATCACTTGTGGAGTCTCGGGTTTAAGATCGCCGAAGCCATGGATACGTCGCAGCGCGGCATGGGCTTGGACTGGCAAGGCGCGGCTGAGTTGATTGAGCGCTCGCTTCGCGAAGCCAAAACAGTACAAGGCGCGGATTTAGCGTGCGGCGCAGGCACTGATCATCTGGTCGTTAATAACGCTACGAACATTGAAGACGTCATTGCTGCTTATGAGACACAGCTTGGCCATGTCGAAGCGTGCGGCGGAAGGGCCATTATGATGGCCAGTCGTGCGTTGGCAAAAATCGCCAAATCAAAGGACGACTATATTTACGTCTATTCGAAAATCCTGTCACAAGCCAAAGACAAGGTTGTGTTGCATTGGCTTGGCGATATGTTTGATGCACAATTGGCGGGCTACTGGGGGGCATCAAACTTTGATGACGCACTGGATACGGTCATCGAAATCATAACCGGAAATGCGTCAAAAATTGAAGGCATAAAAATCTCCCTGCTAGAGCATTCCAAGGAAATAGCGCTACGCAACCGCCTGCCCGATGGTGTGCTGTGCTTCACCGGCGATGATTTCAACTATGCGGATTTAATTGAAGGTGATGGCGTGCGCCATAGCCACGCGCTGCTCGGCATTTTTGACGCCGTTGCTCCATCTGCTTCGCTCGCATTGGCGGCATTGGCAAATAATGACGTTACCACATTTCGCGCCGTAATCGCTCCGACTGTGCCGCTGTCCCGCAAAATCTTTGAAACGCCTACGCAATATTACAAGGCTGGTGTTGTCTTTCTTGCCTGGCTTAACGGCCACCAATCGCACTTCACCATGCTCGGCGACATGCAGTCCTCCCGCGACCTCGCCCATTATGCTGAGGTTTTCAAATTGGCTGATCAGGCTAACGTGCTCGATAATCCGGAACTCGCAGTTATGCGGATGAAGGGGATGCTGGCTGGTAGCGGGTTTTAGACGGGCGGTCGGGGCAATTCTATCCACGAAAATATGTGGCTTCCAGCCTTCCCCCCTGCGGGGAAGGTGTCGCCGCGAGGCGACGGATGGGGGTGGCCGTGGATATGCAGTGTTTGTGGTTAAGATGCTGATCTTGTTATGCTTTGCTAGTGTGCTGCTGTCGTCACCACCCCCATCCGTCGGCTCTGCCGACACCTTCCCCGCAAGGGGGAAGGCTACTCGCGCAAATTATTTTCACCAATCTTATCCCCACTTCCCCAACCTCCCGCATAATCCCTTTGCTCGTTGCAACGGGGACACGGAATTCATGATCCAAGTGTCTGTGGCAACGGCCGGTGCTTTGCTGGTGGATTGGAAATCCGCTGGGTGTTGAACCCACAAGCAGAGGCGCATCCGGCCCGGCTCGCGAAATGCATGACCATCCTTATGCAGGGTGGGAGGTTTTCGGGAGTGACAGGGTCAGCGCAAGAACACCGTTCCGGGTGTGTGGCGATGTCGCACATTAAATCTTTAGAAGGCAGGACCACACACCCGGCTTCCC
>JANPBE010000349.1:0-5949 GCA_031430295.1 Phyllobacterium sp. | reverse complement strand
CCAGAACCCCTATTGGTCAGTGGAATGGTTGACGGGCGAGTTGCTGGCGGAACGGCTTGACCAAGACTAGTGTTCTCGGCGACAGTAGCGGTAACGAATCTTTCTTTGAAAGGCACTTAAATGCGCAGTGCAAATATGATTTTTGGTTTGGCCGGTTTGGCTTTGGTAATGGCGTTTCCACTATCTGCAGCGCAGGCAAGCGATGTTTCGACATGCGATGCTCCCGGAATTTTATCGAAAATTTCATCGCGCTTTCATCATCAATCGCGTGAAGTGCACCATAATGATTTGGTGATTGAGTCCTACACCAAGGTGCATCAGCACCGCTTTGAAGAGCAACGCAAACTCTGGCCGATCGCGCGGCGCTATTGCATGGCAACAGCTCATGTTTCTAACGGCCACCACTACGCTGTGCGCTATTTTATCGAAGGTGGCATGGGGTTGGCATCGATTGGTGACAACGTGGAATTTTGTGTAAGCGGGTTTGATCGCTGGAATGTTTATAATTCATACTGCCGCGTTGCTCGATAGCATCAAGTGAAATTATGGATTAAAATCAGCCTGTTAGCGGCTAGTTTGGTGTTGATGCACGGTTGCGGAGATAAGGACAAACAACAGGCGCAGGCCCCGACGCCGATAGCAAATGCTGCGCCAACCTCGCCGCAAGCGGCTACGCCAAAGCCGGTGGTTTCGGCTTCCGTGCCGCAAGGCAGCGGGTTTGATTTTTATGTGTTGTCTCTCTCATGGTCGCCGTCATTCTGTCTGGCCAAAGGGGCGGATAGCGACCCTGCGCAATGCCGTTCATCCAAGCATTTTGACTTTATCGTGCATGGATTGTGGCCGCAAAATGAGCGCGGATATCCGGAAGGATGTAATGCGCAGGACTATCCAAACCGTGAGCAAATTCGGTCGATTTCTGATATCACACCGTCTGCCGGACTTGTTCGCCATGAGTGGGAAAAGCATGGTACCTGCTCGGGCCTTTCGGTTGATGATTATTTTGAAGTGATGCACCAAGCGCGGGCGCGGGTGAACATTCCAGCGCAGTTTGTGCATCCTAACCAAGACTTTTCGCTGGCACCAAACCAGATCGAAACGGCCTTTATGCGCGCCAATATGGGGCTGAATTCCAATGCAATATCAACGGCTTGCAGCTATGGTGATTTGAGTGAGGTCCGCATTTGCCTGACAAAGGATTTAGCATTTCGCGCCTGCCCCGAGGTTGATCGCGGCGGCTGCCGTAGTAAACAAGTGACGATACCCGCTCCCTAGAAGGATTATGAAAATGCCGAAATTATTGCTCTCCACCACCTCGCCTTATAGTGCCAAAGCACGCATGGCAGCCCTTCACGCAGGTTATGATTGCGAATGGGTTATGGTCGATACTTCCAAGCCGAACGCAGAGCTTAGCGAGGCTAACCCATTGGGAAAGATACCTGTTTTGCTTACCGAGAGCGACGGTGCGGTGTTTGATAGCGTGGTGATTTTGCAATATATCAATCGTGCAACGGGTGGTAAATTGCTGCCAAAGAACGCTGCCAAGCGTCTTGAAGCCGAGCGGATGGAAGCGATTGCCGACGGTATCAACGATTGTGCCGTGGCCTACCAATATGAGAAGCGCCAGCGGCCGGAAGCCATGCAATATCAAGGGTGGTTAGACAAGCAATGGGGCAAAGTTGCCCATGCGCTGGACTATTTGGAGGCCAACCCGCCGAAGCTGCCATCACGGATTCATGGCGGGCATATTGCACTGGCAGCGGCGCTGGGCTACCTCACTTTGCGCTTTCCCGGCTGGGAAAAAGGCCATCCAAAACTGAAGCGCTACGCCAAGAAATTCACGGATACACATCCCGCATTAGCCGTGCATTTGCCTCACCAAGCCTGATCGCCAACCGCCCGAAGATGATACGGAATGCGTACGGAATCCGGTCGGCAAGCACTCGAAATCCGTGCGCCACGCGCTCAGTTATTTGAGCTGAGCGCGAAGTGTGTCCTCAACCACGCTATCAAATGAATCTGCTATTTTTGGTGCTGTGGATTTCTTAGCCTCCGCCAGAACGAACTCATCGCGCTTGGCAATCAGTGCCGCCATTTTTTCTTCCAGCTGGGTACGCTGTTTCAACTTGCCCTCTAGCCAGACTTGGCGCTCTGCGGTTGGTTTGGCTTTGAGTTCTGTTGGCAGTTCTTCGTCTTTGATTTTGCCAAGCTCGATTTTGTTGTTGCGCACATCGGCGAGCAAATCGCCGCCGCCGGTGATGACTTCTTTGGTGATGGTGCGTTTGGAATAATATTTGGAATTGTCGATTTTGACAGAATCGGCTGAGGCTGCCTTTTCGGCCATGCGGGCGCTGGTGTCGAGTTTACGAGACTCATTGCCATAGGGGACGACCGAGTCATCCAACATTTTTTGTACCTGCAAAATTTCATCATCATAGGGCGTGATGATAATTGTCACCTGCCCGCCGCTTTGGGGAATGGCGATGTAACGACCGTGACCGCGCTGGGCGATCTCTTTCCACACTGGTGTGGTCTCGGCCATGTCGCCAGCCTGAACGGCATTGACGATGATATGCTTATCAGCGGCCAGTTGCAAAATTTTCGGATATTGCCGTTCTTGCTCATAGTCCATGTGCGGCGGGGCATCGCCGACCAGAAACACGATGTGTTTGACATTGTCGCCCGAGGTCCATTGCAAACCGCTGACAGCCTTATCCAGCGCCTCATTGACGGACTCCGGCGTATCGCCGCCGCCATCGGCTTGCAGTTTGACGAGCTTGGCATAGAGACCTTGGATATCTTCAGACAAAGGTTCCGATTGCACCACATAGTCATCGCCGCGATCACGATAGGCGACGAGCGCCATAGCAATATCAGCTTCGGGATTGGTATCGACTATTGTCGAGGCAATCGACCAAATCTTCTTTTTCGCGCCGTCGATAAGGTCGGCCATCGAGCCGGTGGTATCAAGCACGAAAGCCACCTCGACGCGCTGATGCGGGCTTGCGGCATGGGCAGCGGTTGAGACCGACGAGAGAAGCGACAAAGCCGCTAAGGCAACAGGAAATTTCATTTCATCCTCCACAATGAATTTGAGTGGAGGCTAGAAAGTGAAAATGGTTGAATGAGGTTTGGAAAATGGCGGGATTGTGGACAATTATGTCTGTTGTGGCTGACGTGGATCAATCGGCGTAATGGCGCCTAGCCCCAAGACATCTTCCAGCAATTTTGCACCAGCCAAAAGCTGCGCCTCGCCGCGCGGCGGGGCGATTATTTGAATGCCGACGGGCAAGCGCTCGCTCGTGAAGCCTGCCGGAATTGAAATGGCGGGGCAGCTTACCATCGTGATGGCCGAGCAGATGAGCAGCCAGTCAACATAGGACGTGAACTTCGTGCCATCGCACTCTTCAACATAGCGCTGCTCGACGGGAAATGGCGGGACGATAGTCGTGGGGCACAGCAACAGATCATAGGTTTCGAAAAAACGCCCTACCCGCTGGAACATGACGCCGCGCTGGCTTTCGGCCTTGGCGATTTCCGTGCCTGTCAGAGCGAGGCCTTTTTCGATATTCCAGACGACTTCGGGTTTCAGCATAGCGCGGTGGGAATCCAGAAGGCTTTTCATACCAACCGCATAGTTGAGCGCGCGCAGCACTTGCGAGCACTCTAGAGCTTCAGTCAAATCCGGGTGCGCGTCCTCGACAATGATGCCCTCACCCTCAAGTTTGCGTGCGGCGGCCTTAGTGATTTCTGCCACATCAGGGTCCACAGGCGTGATGCCGAGATTTCGGCTGTAGGCGACACGGCGCGGTTTCCAGCCGGAGCGGGCGGCTTTGAGATAGGATGTGCCATCGCGCGGAAGCGAGAGCGGATCGCCGCGCTCCTCGCCGATCATGGCATCAAACAGCAGGGCGCAATCTTCGACATTGCGGGCCATGGGGCCTTCGACGCCAAGCGTGCTGTCAATTTTGGACCAGACTGACACCGCCACACGGCCGGGGCTTGGCCTCATGCCCACCACACCGCAGAAACTTGCCGGATTGCGCAGCGAGCCGCCAAGGTCTGAGCCATGAGCGATCCACGCCGTGCCACTTGCCAAGGCGGCTGCCGCGCCACCGGAAGACCCAGCGGCGGAGCGCGACAGGTTCCACGGATTGCGCGTTGCGCCGAACACTTCGTTGAACGTATTGCCGCCCGCGCCAAATTCTGGCGTGTTGGACATGGCATAAACGATGCCGCCAGCGGCCTCCAAGTGGGTGACTAGAATGTCCGAAGTTTCCGGAACATAGTCAGTGAATATTGGCGAGCCTTGGGTGGAGCGCACGCCTGCGACATCGGTCAAATCTTTGATGGGCACTGGCAGACCAGCCAGCACACCGCGCTCGCTGATGGGTAGCTTCATTAGCGCGCTGGCATAGGCGCGGGCACGATCAAAGCAGAGCGTAGGCAACGCGTTGACTTGGCTATCCACGTCTTTGATGCGCGCTTCCAGCGCATCTAAACAATCCAGCGGCGAGATTTCACCGGATTTGAGACGGGCAACGATGGTGGTGGCGGTGGCGCGGAAGAGTTCGGACATTGGTAAGGCTCGTCTTTTCTGTAGTCTTAGCTTAGCCGCCAGACTTTAATGTCACTCAACCGGCATTGCACGTCCGTCAAGCAAGCGATAGATGCGGATTTCATTCGGGAAAATACGATAGACGATGGCAAAGGGCATACGACTTATCACTAACTTTCGCGCGTTGGTGCCTTCGATGGCGTGGCCAATTTGCGGGTTTTGCAGCATATTTGTTATGTCATCCAGATAGTGTTTCGACGCATTATTTTTACCTGCCGGAAACACAGCCGCATAATATTTGCGCAACCACGCAATATCCAGCTGTGCACTCTTAAGATAGGTGACTTTCATCGCTAGGCGACAGTTTTTGACAGGAAAATATCAGGCCTGGGCGCGGGCAACTCATTTTCACTGTCCCAAGATTCGATCCAGGCGTGCATCGCCTCACCTGAGATAAAGACGCCCTTATCTGATTCAATTTCGGCATTGCGGACAAGATTTCGTAAATATTCTTTTTCACGCAAATAGGCTTCCAAGGCCTTTTGCGTTATGTAGGCTGCGGAGCGGTCCTCAAGTTTTGCTTCTTCATCCAGCCGCGATTTCATGGCGGGGTCCATACGGATGGAAAATTGCACAGACGCCATGTGTCCTGCCTTAAAATGTTAGCTGTTATTCACTGTATGTCAGTGTATGCCGAATGGTTTGCAAGTCAATTCACTTTGAGATTAGTGACGCGCACAAAAAAAACCGGGCAGTCTCCTGCCCGGCATAATTCGCCTAAATTACAGAGTGACTAGAACTTCACGCCCACGCCGAGGCGCACTTCGTTGTCGGTCAGCTTGGCATTTGTGCCAGCGCCGATGGCGTAGTTTTGTGTGCCGTAGTCATTGTGGCGGAATTCTACGCGGCCGAACATGTTGTCGGTGATTTTGGCATCCGCGCCAACACCGGCTGTCCAGCCGACGTGAGTTTGTGTGTCAGACGCTGCACCAACGGTGAGCTTGCCTTTGGAAGCGGCAACACCACCTGCGGCATAGAGCAGAACCGGGTCCATATCATAGCCAACACGGGCACGCAGAGCGCCGTTGAAGCCTTCTTTACCGGATGCACCAGCGGTCGAGCCTTTGGCTGCGGAGTAGCCTAGATCACCTTCGCCGCCATAAACGATTTGGCCGCTCTGAAGATTATAGCCACCGAACGCGCCGCCGTTAAAGCCCTTAGTATTGAAGCTGGCAGCCGCATTGCGGTTTTTGCCCCAGCCGTAACCGACCGACGCACCGGCATAGGCCCCGGCCCAGCCGGTTGGCATTGTGGCTTGTTCAATTGGCGCTTCAGGGGCAGCCGGTATTTCATCAACCACGTCAGCAGCAAAAGCTGTGAATGGCAGAACGATG
>JANPBE010000348.1:0-2838 GCA_031430295.1 Phyllobacterium sp. | reverse complement strand
GGTTGCTCACCATCATGCTCTCGGTCTGCACCTTGACTTATCTCGTTTCAGGATTGGTGGCCGCCCGCACCCGCTTCCGCGAGGTCCGCTTTTATGTGTTAGCGTGGTTTGCCGTTTTTATTCCGGCAAGCCTATTTACGGCGCGGTCCGTTTTCGGCTTCGAGCCAACATTCATCACGCTGTACGATACGATCCGCATCGCGCTCGTCTTTGAAGCGCTGCTGATGGGGCTGGCGATTTTCGATCGCTATAACCAGCTGCGCCAATCCGCCGTGGAGGAAAACCTTGCCCAAGTGCAGCGAAGCTTAACGCTTAGCCAGCGGCTGGCAGCACTGGAGGGCAACTATGCGCAAGTGACCGACAATGCCCGCCGCCATGAGGAAAGCGTAAAAGACACCGTCCACGACCTGCGCCAGCCCATGCAGGCGCTGCGCTTGTCACTGCGCCAGCTGCTGGACCCGAAAGCCGAAAGCGCCAAAGACGCCGGACAAATTGATGCCGCACTCGCCTATATGGAAAGATTGGTCGCCGAGCGTCTGGAGGACCGGAAGCCAGAAAAGCAACAAGACGAACCAACAGCAGGAACCGAAAAAGCCGCACTTAAGACAGGCTCAAGCGAACCGGGCATCCATGATGTGCTGCGCGGCATTACAGATATGTTCGCCGCCGAAGCCGCCGCCAAGGGCCTCGATCTGAAGCTGATACTCGCCGCGCCGGATGCTGAAGTCGCAGCCTATCCGCTCATGCGCGCCGTCGCCAATCTCGTCTCCAACGCGATCAAATATACGAAACAAGGCCGCATCATCATAGCCCTGCGCCGCCACGGCGATGCACATTTTGTCGAGGTCCACGACACAGGCCCGGGCCTTTCCGGATCCGCGTTCGAGCAAGCACTCCTGCGTAACGAGCGGCTGGACCGCGATAAAGACACAGCCGATGGCAGCGGCCTTGGCCTGTCACTCGTCAAGGAAATCGTTGAAGCCAATAACTGGCGCATCACCTCATGCGAAGCCCGTCGCACGGGCGCAAGCATCCGTATTGCGCTACCCTAACTTAGTGCCTTCATTTCCTTCGCTAAAAACTCAATCAGCGCACTCACGCGTTTGGGCACAAAGTTGCGTGAGGGGTGAACCGTGTGGATAGGCAGCGTAAACTTGCCAAAATTGGCCAGCACTTCCACGAGCGCGCCGCTCTTCAAATCCGCAGCCACCAGCGCACGCGGCGCAAATATAATACCGGCCCCTGCAAGTGCCGCCGCGCGTTGCGCCTCGCCATTATCCAGTTCGAGGCTGCCGCGCACCTGCACATTAAGCACCCCGCCACTGGCATCGCGAAACGGCCATTGGTTGCGCGGCACAATATTGAGATTGATAACGCAGCGCGCGCTTGCCAAATCCGCCGAGCTTTCTGGCGTGCCATGCTGCGAAAGATAATTGGGAGCCGCGCAGCAGACAAAATCATAAGTGCCGATGCGCCGCGCCACCAGCGAGGAGGGGGCAAGTTCCGCCACGCGGATGGCCAGATCATAGCCCTCATTGATAAGGTCAATCTGCCTGTCATTCAAATTCATTTCCACGCTCACGGCGGGGTGCAGTTCAGTAAACCGCGCCAGCATTTTGGCAATCACAGTTATGCCCAGCGTCGTCGGCGCGGAGAGCCTTATGCGTCCCGCCAGTGCCGTTCCGTCCGGCCGCGTCAGCTCGTCCAGCTCCGCCATCCGGTCGATAATCTGGCTGGCCTTGCCCAAAAATTCCGCGCCAAGCGTGGTCAGCCTGTGCGCCCGCGTGGTACGCTCAATCAGCTTGGCGCCGTAGCGCTGTTCCAGCGCCTGAATGCGCCGCCCGATCATCGCGGGCGATAGGCCAAGCTGCCGCGCCGCGCTGGCAAAACTGCCCGTATGCGCCACCGCCACAAATGTCTGCAATTCCGCGAAATCAGCCATTCGATACTTTTATGCAATTATATAACGCAATTCAATGATATTTTTGTTGAACTGTTTTGCGCCTATATCAGCGTCATCGAAACAACATCTCAAGGAGAGATATTATGACAACTGCAATTATCGGTCTGGGCAATATGGGCAAGGGCTTGGCTTCACGTTTGGCTGGCCAAACAGATTTGGTGCTCGCCTCGCATGATGCCGCCGCAACCACCGCCTTCGCCGCCACCCTAAAAGGCGCAAAATCCGCCAGCGTCGATGATGCCATCAAGGCCGCCGATGTAATATTCCTCGCCATGCCTTATGCCGCCGCGCTGCAAGTCGCCGCCCATCCCGGCCTCAAGGGCAAGATCGTGGTCGATATTTCAAACCCTATAACCCCGGATTTCGCAGGCCTCACCATCGGCCACACAACTTCCGCCGCCGAAGAAATTCAAGCCGTCGCCAAGGGCGCAAAAGTGGTCAAAGCCTTCAACACAATCTTCGCCAGCATTTTTAGCGGCCCCACAAAATCCACCGCAGGCGTGCCGGTATTCGTAGCCGGCGATGACGAAGCCGCCGTGAGCACAGTCGCCGCGCTGGCAGCCAAAGCTGGCTTTGCCGTAGAAAAAACCGGCAGCCTCAATGCCGCCCGCTTGCTGGAACCATTGGGCATGCTCAACATCCGGTTGGGCTATGGCTTGGGCAAAGGCACAGCCATTGCGCCAAGCTGGGTTGTTGTTGCATAACGCAAGCCAACGTCAGGACAATCGTCATACTCGGCCACCGGGCCGAGTATCCAGTCGGCTCAATGGTCGAGTATAGTCAGCGATGGCTCTGGCCTTCCGGCACCAGTTAGTTAACGGCCCCTCGCCCAAGCTTTGGCGCTGTCTGGATAATCGGCCCGGTGGCCGAGTATG
>JANPBE010000347.1:0-1648 GCA_031430295.1 Phyllobacterium sp. | reverse complement strand
CATAGGTTAGGTTCAGCCGCTCTTGCAAATCTGCCAAAAGGTTCAAAACCTGCGCCTGAATAGAAATATCCAACGCCGAGACCGGCTCATCCAGCACCAGCACTTTCGGGTTCAAGATCAAGGCCCGTGCGATAGCGATGCGTTGGCGCTGCCCGCCGGAAAACATGTGCGGATAGCGCTGATGGTGCTCCGGACGAAGGCCCACCTGCGCCATCATCTCCTTCACCTTGGCTTCCCGCTCGGCCGGAGAAAGCGCGGTATTCACAATCAGCGGCTCTTCAATAATCCCCCCCACGCGCTGGCGGGGATTAAGCGAGGAGTACGGATTTTGGAACACGATCTGCACAGATGAGCGCAGCGCCTTTAACTCTTCCTTGCTTGCGCCATTCACCTTGTGCCCGTCAATTGTGAGCGAGCCGGAAGTCTCGGTCTCAATCATGGTCAAAACGCGTGCAAGCGTGGACTTGCCGCACCCAGACTCGCCAACAACTGCCAGCGTTTTACCCGTCTCAACCGAGAATGTCGCGCCCGCCAGTGCTTTCAGTGACAGCGGCTTGGAAAGCATCCCGCGCTTCACATTGTAATAGCGCGTCAAATCTGTGGCTTCTAAGATCACGCTCATGCGCCCTCTCCCGCATATGTTACAGGATAATGGCAGAGCGCCTCGCCCAATTTAGCGCTCTGTCGCGGCGGCACGATCTCGCGGCAGGTGTCATTGGCCTTGATGCAGCGCGGATTAAACAGACAGCCTTTGGGCCTATCGAGCAGCCCCGGCACCATGCCTGGAATGGAAGGCAAGCGCCCGCCCTTGGCATTGTCAGGCAGCGCCGCCAGCAGCGCGGACGTATAAGGATGGCGCGGATGAGAGAACAATTCCAGCACGCTTTGCCGCTCAATTTGCTGTCCGGCATATTGCACAACCACGCGCTCGGCAGTTTCCGCCACCACGCCCATGTCATGGGTGATCAGCACAAGTCCCATGCCCGTCGCTTGGCGCAGCTCCACCAGCAAATCTAGTATCTGCGCTTGAATGGTCACATCCAGCGCTGTCGTCGGCTCATCGGCAATCAGCATTTTTGGGCCACACGCAATCGCCATTGCAATCATCACACGCTGGCTCATGCCGCCTGAAAGCTGGTGCGGATAGGCAGACAACCTGCGCTCCGGCTCAGGGATGCCGACCTGCTCCAACAGCGCGATAATCTTCTTGCGCCTTGCGGCTTTATCCATGCCCAGATGCGTTTTCAGTGTCTCACCGATTTGATACTCAACGGTAAAGCACGGGTTCAAACTCGAGATTGGCTCTTGAAAAATCATCGCCATTTCTCGGCCAATAATCTTGCGTTTGTCCGCTGCATCCATGGTCAGCAAATCATGCCCGCCAAATTGCATGACATCAGCCGTAACAGTCGCCGTGCGCGGCAATAGCCCCATAACTGCTAGCATGGCCACAGATTTGCCCGAGCCGCTTTCGCCAACAATGGCCACCACTTCGCCGGGGTTCACATTGAGGTCAACGCCGTCCACAGCCTTAAACGGACCGGACGATGTGGCGAATGTGACGGTAAGATTTTTGAGTTCGAGCAACGACATCCCGCTCAACTCCGCTTCAGCTTGGGGTCTAGAGCATCGCGCAACCCGTCGCCAA
>JANPBE010000346.1:0-4429 GCA_031430295.1 Phyllobacterium sp. | reverse complement strand
ATTTTATGTGGTTGAGTGTTCGTCATACCAGATTGATCTTGCGCCCTCGATTAACCCAAGTGCGGGAATATTACTCAATGTCACGCCGGATCATTTGGATCGGCATGGCGACATTGCTCATTATGCGGCTGTGAAAGAGCGGCTGGTTGCAAATAGCGACACTGCAATCATAGGAATGGATAACGAGATTACTGTCAAAATTGCCGAGCGGCTTACTAAGGCTGGGCGCAATGTGTTTCCGATCTACCGTGAGCCATTTCACGAGTTTGGGTTATTTGCTGATATTGACAGTAGCGGTTACTTCATCGCCGAATATGGCGACCATGGTGCGGATATTATGGCCAACCTTGCCGGAATAGGCTCACTTCGTGGGGCTCATAATGCACAAAATGCTATGGCAGCATTCGCCGCGCTACGAGTAGTCGGATTAAGTAATGATGAGATAAATGCCGGCTTTAGGAGTTTTTCGGGCCTTTCGCACCGTATGGAGCAGGTGGGGCGTTTGGGCAAAGTTTTGTTTGTCAACGACAGCAAGGCGACCAATGCGGAGGCCGCTGCGCCTGCGCTTTCATCCTTCACCCGCATCTATTGGATTGCTGGCGGGCTGGCGAAAGAGGGCGGCATTGATGCGCTTTCTTCGTTCTTTCCGCGCCTTGCCAAATGCTATTTAATCGGTGAAGCTGCACCGCAGTTTGCCGCTGCAATCGGCACCAAAGCGCCGTTTGAAATATCGGGTACTTTGGCGGAAGCCGTTGCCCATGCTGCACGTGATGCGGCACAAGATGGTGCGGCGGAACCAGTGGTTTTGTTATCTCCTGCGTGCGCGTCCTTCGATCAGTTCAAGAATTTTGAAAAGCGTGGTGACGCATTCCGTGACGCCGTGCTTGCCCTTCCGGGCATCAATACAATGGGTGGAGAAATCTGATGGTAAGTCGCGCGGACCGCAGCAGCGTTGCCAAATGGTGGTGGACGATTGATCTCTATTTTCTTGGCAGCTTTTTGGCCCTGATGGGACTGGGGATCATCCTGTCTTTTGCGGCCAGTCCGGCTGTGGCAGAACGCATTGGTTTGCCGCAATATCACTTTGTGGAGCGGCAAGCGCTTTTCATGATTCCTTCGTTTATTGCCATGATTGCCGTATCATTCTTGGATGAACGACAGGTGCGGCGTTTGGCTTTGGCGCAGCTGGCTATTGCCGTTATCATGTTGATTTTAGTGCTTTTTATCGGAGTTGAAGTAAAGGGTTCCAAGCGCTGGCTATCGCTGGCTGGCATGACATTGCAGCCGTCTGAATTTATGAAGCCAGCCTTTGTGGTCATCTGCGCGTGGCTCTTTGCCGAGCGGGCAAAACATCCGGAAATACCCGGTAATTTAATGGCGACCATATTGTTTGGCATCGTGCTGACGCTGCTGGTGGCAGAGCCGGATTTGGGGCAAACTATGCTGATAACGGCGACATGGGGAACAATGTTTTTCATGGCCGGAATGCCGTGGTTGTGGATTATCCTGATGCTCGGTGTTGTGGTGTTCGGTTCGTTCTCGGCCTACAATTTTTTTCCTCATGTGGCGGCACGTATTGATAAGTTTCTGACCGGAGAAGGTGATACATTTCAAATAGATACGGGCCGCGAGGCGATGATACGTGGCAGCTGGTTCGGGCAGGGCCCGGGCGAAGGTTCGGTGAAACGCATCCTTCCTGATAGCCATACAGACTATATTTTTTCCGTTGCGGCTGAAGAGTTTGGCCTGATTTTTTGCTTCGGCCTTTCGCTGCTTTTTGCCTTTATCGTGATGCGTGGATTGCGCTATGCGCTGCGGGAGCGCGATGATTTTACACGGCTGGCGGTGGCTGGTTTGGTGGTGCAGTTTGGGTTCCAGTCCATCATCAATATTGGCGTGAATTTGCAGCTTTTGCCAGCCAAGGGCATGACGTTGCCGTTCATTTCTTATGGTGGTTCCTCGCTGGTGGCGATGGGCATCGCAATGGGCTATGTGCTTGCTTTAACAAGGAAAAAAGCGCGTGCGAACGTTACCGTGCAACCTAGAAGGACATCGCCAATGTTGGTTCCTGCTGAATGAGCAGGGTTGCGTTGATTGCGGCGGGCGGCACGGGTGGACATGTGTTTCCAGCGGAATCTTTAGCGCATGAGCTAAAGGCGCGCGGCTGGACGGTTCATCTGGCTACGGACTCGCGCGCTGAGCGCTTTGCGGGCAAGTTTCCGGCGGATGGTATTCACATAATTCCGTCTGCTACGTTTGGTTCTAAGAACCCGATTTCATTGATAAAAACGGCGTGGACACTGCTTTCAGGCGTTCGTGCTGCGGGCAGGCTTATTAAGAAACTGAAGCCCGATATAGTGATTGGTTTTGGCGGATACCCGACATTGCCACCGCTTTATGCAGCCACAATGCGGGGTATCCCGACGCTTATTCATGAGCAAAATGCCGTGATGGGCAGGGCCAATGCGGCGCTTGCAAAGCGGGTGACAGCAATTGCTGGCGGCTTCCTGCCGGAGAGTGGTGCGGCCTATCCTGATAAGACAATTCTCACTGGAAATCCGGTGCGGCCAGAGGTGCTGGCGGCTTCGTCTGTGCCTTATTCACTGGCCAAATCTGGTGACTTTAATCTGCTGGTTTTTGGCGGCAGTCAGGGTGCGCAATACTTCTCAAAAGCCATTCCTGAGGCGGTCGAGATCGTATCGGCAACCGCCCAAGATGGATACGGAAACGATACGGAAACGATACGCCAGCGGCTCAAGATCACGCAACAAGCGCGTGTTGAGGACGAGGCTGCGGTTCGCGCAGATTACGAGCGGATGGGCATAGCGGCTGAGGTCGCGCCTTTTTTTCAAAACATGGCGGGGCGGATTGCGGATGCACATTTTGTGATCTCGCGCGCTGGCGCTTCCACGGTTTCAGAGCTTGGCGTTATCGGGCGGCCTTCGCTTTTGGTGCCTTATCCGTTTGCGCTCGACCATGACCAAGCGGCCAATGCGGCGGCGCTGCAAGCAGCCGGAGGCGCGATGGTGGTGAAGCAATCTGAGCTGACGCCACAAAAGATCGCGGACATTATTTTGTCGATTATGAATGACCCGCAAAAAGCGGCGGCGACAGCGGCGGCTGCCAAGAGCTCATCCATGCCACATGCAACCCAGTTGCTTAGTGACCTTGCAGAGGCTATTGCCAGCGGCAAGACAGTTGGCGAATTTAAGCGCCGCGCTACACATTAAAGAAGGAACTCATCCATGAAGATGGAGCCGAATATTGGCCTCGTGCATTTCATTGGCATAGGCGGCATTGGCATGAGCGGCATTGCTGAGGTGCTGCATACGCTTGGGTTTAAGGTGCAGGGTTCGGACCAAGCCGATAGCGCCAATTGCCAGCGGCTGCGCGACAAGGGCATTGAAGTGTTTGTGGGCCACACGGCGGCTAACCTTGGTGACGCCGATGTGGTGGTGGTTTCCACTGCCATTAAAAAAAGCAATCCTGAATTAGTGGTGGCGCGGGAACGCTTGCTTCCCATCGTGCGGCGCGCGGAAATGCTGGCTGAGCTGATGCGCTTTCGCCAAGCGGTGGCCATTGGCGGCACGCATGGCAAGACGACGACGACTTCGATGGTGGCGGCGCTTTTGGATGCTGGCGGGCTGGACCCGACGGTCATCAACGGCGGGATTATCAATGCCTATGGCACCAATGCTCGCATGGGCGGCGGCGACTGGATGGTGGTTGAGGCGGACGAGAGCGACGGCACTTTCTTGAAGCTGCCAGCGGACGTCGCGGTGATTACCAATATCGATCCGGAACATCTCGATCACTACGGCACGTTTGACAAAGTGCGCGAGGCATTTCGCGATTTTGTGGAGAATGTGCCCTTCTATGGCTTTGGCGTGATGTGTTTGGATCATCCGGAAGTGCAGGCGCTGGTTTCGCGCATTGAGGACCGCCGCGTGATTACCTATGGCGAAAACCCGCAGGCCGATGTGCGTTTTCATAATTGCGTGGTGGACGGGCCGGGCACGAATTTTGATGTGACGATACGCGAGCGCAAGAGCGGTAAACTTACCCAGATTACGGGCCTTCGCCTGCCGATGCCGGGTCGCCACAATGTTTCTAACGCGACGGCTGCCATTACTGTTGCCCATGAGTTGGGCATTGGAGCGGAAGCGATCAAAACTGGTTTGGCTGGATTTGGCGGCGTGAAGCGTCGCTTTACTCATACGGGCTCGTGGAACGGCGTTGAGATATTTGATGACTATGGTCATCACCCAGTCGAGATCAAAGCAGTGCTGAAAGCGGCGCGGGATTCAGCTTCGGGTAAAGTTATCGCCATTGTGCAGCCGCATCGCTATACGCGGTTGGCCTCGCTGTTTGATGATTTCGCGGCGTGTTTCAATGATGCAGACACGGTGATTATGGCTCCGGTTTATGC
>JANPBE010000345.1:0-4111 GCA_031430295.1 Phyllobacterium sp. | reverse complement strand
CCGAGCAGGGCGCTTTGCAGGGGCTGGTTGAGGCGGCGTTTGTTAAGCGGTTTGGCTTTGTCGTGCCAATTATTGTGATTTCCAGCGAGTCGCTAACGGCGGCCATTGCGGCCAATCCGTTTTCCCATGCGCTGGATGATCCGGCGAAACTGCATCTCGGTTTTATGGCCGCAGAGCCAAGCGCGGAGGCGGTTGCGCTTCTCAAAACCAAGCCGCATTCTGGCGAGGCGTGGCAGATTTTGGGTAAGTGTTTCTATTTCCATACGCCCGCGGGCATGGGCACATCGAAGCTGTTTCCGTTCATTGAACGAACGCTGAAAGTTGCGGTGACGTTTCGCAATTGGCGGACTGTGGAGGCGGTGAGAGGGATGGTTGGGGATTGATCGGCGGATACTACAGTTGAACAATTTGTCATTGATAAATTTAGTTGAAATATGAAATTTTGATTGCTACCATTAGGCGTGTTGCGTTGCTATGTTCTAGGATATTGGTTGAGGGATATTTGTTCATGTTTATAAGCAATTTAGTAATTCGAAACTTTAGGGCAATTGCTGATTTAAATGTTGAGCTTAGTCCTTTCGTGAATGTTATTGTTGGCCCCAATGGTGTGGGTAAAACTACAATTCTACAAGCAATTCGTGTTGCTAAAGCTATAGCAGCACCAAGAACCCAGCAAGAAGCATCTCAAGTATTGATCTCTTTGGGCGCTGCATCTCCACATTTTCCACAGCGAGTATTTCTAAGCAGTCTCGCGAGAGACGTGTCGCGTCCAATTGAAGTTCATTGCACTTACACTCTAACGAACGAAGAAATTCAGATATTAAAATCTTCTTTGTCGGAAATTGTTCAAAATATTGTCGCCTCTAGATCGGGGCAAAATTTTTCCAATCCCGCACTACTCGTGCAACTCTTGCAATCCCCAGAGGGACAACGAGCAACAGCAGCAGCGACCGTTGAACTCACTGGTATGCTAAGTCAATTGGATAGAGACCCCACGTTGAACTTGGGCGTAACACTAAATGGCAGCGCCGGTTTAATAGTTGCCAATGATCCACTTGCGGGCCCATTGGTTGGTTTTCTTGACCAGAGATTGCAGCCGTCACTTTCTACTTTTTCCTACTTCCCTGCCGACAGAGCCCTCCCGATGGGTGAAGCCAATTTGCAATTGGGTGGTCCTGATGCGCAACAGCAACTTGAAATGCATAACTCTCAGCCACAAATAAAATATCATAGGCTGAAAAATTTGATCATTAATTCTCTAATTTTTCAAAATAATGATTCCCAATCGGTTAAGGCGGAATTTGAAAATATATTTAGCAAGTTACTTAGAGGTCGCACAATAAATTCAATTGACGTCAATGATCTTGGTTTGTTGTCAGTTATGACAGAAGAAATCACATCAGGTAGGTTAATTGAATTAGATAGTCTGAGTAGCGGTGAGAAAAACATCGCCTTAACATTTCTGATAGTGGCCAAATCGGTTGCGTCTGGAGGCATCGCACTTTTCGACGAACCAGAGCTACATTTAAATCCAGCCGTTAGTAGAGATGTATTGCCATTTATTTTGAATAATTATTCAAAACCTCGATGCATTCAATTTATTATGTGCTCTCATTCGCCCGAAATATTGTCTGGTGCATTTGCTAACGATGATTGTGCTTTACTACATCTCAAGTCTGCGACTGATATTACGCGAGTGGGAAAAAAAGCGATTGGCGAATATTCTGACGCTCTCACTCGACTTGGAACATCTGTGAGTGAATCGTTACTTTACGACGGTACAATACTAGTTGAGGGCGACGATGACGTAGCATTTTTAGAAACTGCATACACAGAAATTTTTCGAAAGTTCAAAGTCAAGGATCGTGGTGGCAGGCGAGAAGTAGAAAAAACAATCGTTAGTTTACAGGAATTAGAAAACAAGGGTCAAAAGGTAGCTCCCATTTATGTCATATTTGATAAAGATGAAGAGTTAACAACCCTAAAAAGTTCAAATAACGTAAAAATAATGCAGTGGTCACGCCGCGCTATTGAAAATTATATGATAGATTCAGTCGTAATTGCTGAAATTCTAAGTGATGAAAGTTTAACGAAAACACCCATTGATAGTGAAGGCGGTCTGCATAAACAAATGCGTGAAATTGCTTTAGGTCAACTTGACGAAATTGTCGCAAGAGAAACTTATAGCTCTTTCAACTATATGAGCCCTTCGTTAACCAAGACTGATTTTTCGAACTTTGATATGGAATTAACGGCATCGAAGCTTTATTCCAGAATGAATAATGCACGAAATTCTATTCCAGCTGAATCAGAAGAAATTTGGCAAAAGAAGTTTTTAGAAGAATTTTCCAAACGGAAATCAGAGATGCTCCGAACTTGGGAATCAAAGTGGCGTGAATTATGCGACGGTAAAAAACTGCTTTCTGAGATTCATAAACGTAACAATATGAAGATTTCAGAGCCAACTTTTAAGGTCCGAATAATTCAAAAAATGCGTGACAACAAATCAGACGATTGGCGATTGGTAAAAGGGTTGTTGGAAGATCTAATCGGCAAAGCATTGTAACCCATTTTGAGATCATTACTTCTCCCGCGTGTAGTATTTTAAAGTGACCTCACAACGGAATATTATCGTGCTTTTTCCACGGGTTCTCCAACTCCTTATTTCGCAATAATCTCAACGCCCGTGCCACCCGCTTCCTCGTCGAATGCGGCATTATCACTTCGTCAATATAACCGCGCTCGGCGGCGACGAAGGGGGATAGGAAACGCTGCTCGTAGTTTTTGGTGTGCTCGGCGATTTTTGCTGGGTCGTTGATGTCTTTGCGGAAGATGATTTCGACTGCGCCTTTGGCGCCCATGACGGCGATTTGGGCGGAGGGCCAGGCGTAGTTCATATCGCCGCGCAGATGTTTGGAGGCCATCACATCATAGGCGCCGCCGAAGGCTTTGCGGGTGATGATGGTGACTTTCGGCACGGTTGCCTCGCCATAGGCGAAGAGCAATTTCGCACCGTGCTTGATGAGCCCGCCATACTCTTGCGCGGTGCCGGGCAGGAAGCCGGGGACATCGACAAAGGTGACGATAGGAATGCTGAAGCAATCGCAGAAGCGTACGAAGCGGGCGGCTTTGCGCGAAGCATCGCTGTCTAAAACGCCTGCCAGCACCATTGGCTGATTGGCGACGATGCCGACCGTGCGGCCTTCGATGCGGCCGAAACCGCAGACGATATTTTTGGCAAAGCTCTGCTGGATTTCAAAGAAATCGCCTTCATCCACGGTTTTGACGATGAGTTCTTTGATGTCGTACGGCTTGTTGGGATTGTCCGGAATGAGCGTGTCGAGGCTGTCGTCATGACTTTCTACGGACTGGAGGCACTCCAGCTCCGGCAGTTCGCCAGTGTTTGATTGCGGCAAGAAATCCACCAAGCGGCGCATTTGCATCAAGGCTTCGACATCGTTCTCGTAAGCGCCATCTGCGATGGAGGATTTGGTGGTGTGGATGCTCGCGCCGCCCAGCTCTTCAGCGGTCACTGTTTCATTGGTGACGGTTTTGACGACATCCGGCCCCGTGACGAACATATAGCTGGTATCGCGCACCATGAAGATGAAATCTGTCATGGCGGGGGAATAAACATCGCCGCCTGCGCACGGACCCATGATGACAGAGATTTGCGGGATGACGCCCGAGGCCAGCACGTTGCGTTGGAATATTTCGGCATAGCCGCCGAGCGCGACCACGCCTTCCTGAATGCGCGCGCCGCCGGCATCATAAATGCCGATGATGGGCGCGCGGTTTTTCATCGCCATGTCCTGCACTTTTATGATTTTTTGCGCGTGGGTTTCAGACAGCGAGCCGCCGAAGACTGTGAAATCTTTGGCAAACACAAACACCGTGCGCCCGTTGACGGTGCCCCAGCCGGTGACGACGCCATCGCCCGGAATTTTGCTGTTCTCCATGCCAAAGTCGGTGGAGCGGTGGGTGACGAACATATCGAATTCTTCGAACGAGCCTTCGTCGAGAAACACGTCGAGGCGCTCACGCGCGGTCAGTTTGCCCTTGGCGTGCTGCGCATCAATGCGGGCTTGGCCGCCGCCCAGCTTGGCGTTGG
>JANPBE010000344.1:0-4048 GCA_031430295.1 Phyllobacterium sp. | reverse complement strand
GCCATCAAGGGTCAAGTTTTGTTGATCGGTTTGATGCCAATTCCTATCTCTACATGACCCGTGCAATGGATTATTTTGACATTGCTGCGGAGCATGGCGGCGTTTTGGCCAATGCGTTCAAAGGCACGAAAACGCGCTTTTGCCTCGTGTCTTTTACCAGTGATTGGCTATTTCCAACCGCTGAAAGCCGCTCCATTGTTCATGCGTTGAATGCTGCAGGGGCGTCTGTGTCGTTCGTCGAGGTCGAGACTGATAAGGGCCACGATGCCTTCTTGCTGGATGAGCCAGTGATGTTTGCTGCTGTTGGCGGCTTTATCGCGTCTGCGGCGCGGGCGAGGGGATTAGTCTCATGAGCACGATTGCTGCCAGCCGGATTGATTTTGCCGTGATTGCGGGCCTTGTAGAAAAAGGCGCGAAAGTGCTCGATGTCGGCTGCAGCGACGGAGAGTTGATGGAGCTTTTGCAGAACACGCGTGAGGTTGACGGGCGCGGCGTCGAGCTTTCGCAGGCTGGCGTTAACGAATGCGTGTCACGCGGCCTCTCGGTTATTCAGGGTGATGCGGATAGTGATCTCGTCTATTATCCTGATAAGGGTTTTGACTATGTGATCCTTAGCCAAACGCTACAAGCCACGCGCAACCCGCGCGACGTGTTGGAGCATCTGCTGCGTATTGGTAAATACGCAATTATCTCCATCCCTAATTTCGGCCATTGGCGCGTGCGCTTATCGTTGCTGATACGTGGCCGGATGCCGGTGACGAAGGATTTGCCTTACACTTGGTACGACACGCCGAACATTCACTTTTGTACGATAGATGACTTCATGACGCTATGTGATGATGTTGGCGCTAAGATCGAGGATGCCGCTGTGCTTAACCGCAATGGCGAGCGGCTGGGCGTAAATTTGCCGCGCTCGTTCTGGAATTTTTTCGGTCAGCAGGCGGTGTTTTTGCTGCGAAAATAATCAATCGAGTTTCCCCCGCCCAAACCCTTGCGGGGCCAGCACCGGCATGAACACGCGCCGCGATGCGCGGGACGTGACGGGTACACCTTGATAGAGCCGCTTTTGTGCTTCCACGATATGCACGCCAGCGAAGGGTACGGCGAATTTTCGTCCGACATATTCCAACCAGTGGGTGGCTTTCATCACACTGCGATGATGAGAGGGCGGGAACAGCAGCGCGTCGTTCCAGACGTTGGGAGTGAAGTTTGCGTCCTTCAACAGGCGGCTAAGCTGGCCTTTGCTATAAGGACGACCGCTTCCAAAGGGCGTAGATTCAAACCGCGCCCAGACGCCGCGCCGGTTTGGCACAACGATGACAAGTCTGCCGCCCGGCGCCAGCACGCGCCACATTTCTTTCAAGGTTTCGCGGGGGTCTTCGGCATGTTCCAGCGCATGGACGAGCAGAATGCGATCAACCGAGCTATCCGGTATCGGTAGTTCTTCATCGAAAACCAGCGCGGTGCGAGAAGGCAAACCATGTGGCCAAGACGTAGCGCCCATGCCTGCGGGCATAAAGGCGAAGGTGCGTTCTGTGCGCTGGCTTAAGAGATCAAGCCATGGCAGCGCATAGCCAAGGCCGATAAGTCTCTCACTGGGAATTTGTGGCCATACCGGCTTTAACGCCGCGCCAATCGACAACTCGGCAAGGTGGCCGAGTGTGGAGCTGTAAAATTCGCGTAGTTCGACGATGTCCGCATGCATGAAACAAAGTTAGTGAGGGATTGATGGGAATGCAATGTGTGTCGCATTTCACTGTTTATATTTCATTTCAGTCACCCTATATGAAGGGCAACAGAGGTCTTTAATTATGCTCCATATTGAACAATTTCCGTGCCGCTCAGATAATTTTGGCGTGCTCATTCACGATGAAAAAACTGGCCAGACCGCGGCAATTGACGCGCCGGAGTTAGGGCCAATTTTAGCTGTGCTGGAGGCGCGCGGCTGGAATCTGACACATATACTGACTACACATTGGCATCCTGACCACGTGGAAGCCAATCTGGATTTGAAGGCACGCTATAAGCTGGAGATTATTGGACCAGCGGCGGAAGCAGATAAAATCCCGGGGATCGGCCGCACTGTTAAAGGCGGCGACCACTTTGAATTTGCGGGCTACCGCGTTGATGTGATTGATTGCCCCGGCCATACGCTAGGAGGCATCTCGCTGTATATTGCATCCGAAAAGTTGCTGTTTGCGGCTGATACACTATTCGCTCTTGGTTGTGGACGTTTGCTTGAGGGTACCCCTGCGCAAATGTGGGATTCACTGTCCAAGTTGATGGCGCTGCCGGATGATACAATTGTTTACTGCGGCCATGAATATACGCTTTCCAATGCCAAGTTTGCGCTGACGATAGACCCCACCAATGAGGCATTGGTGGTTCGTGCTATGGAAATTGAAGGACTTCGTGCGGCCGGATTGCCGACATTGCCAACCACAATCGGGCGGGAGAAGGAGACGAATCCATTCCTACGCGCTAGTGATGAGGCTATCCGTCAGACACTTAATATGGCTGCGGCCAGCGATGCGGAAGTGTTCGCAGAAATCCGTGCACGCAAAGATGTATTTTAATTATCAGGCCGCAATTGACGCCGCACTGGCATTAATCGCCGACAAAGTACCAAGCAAAATTATTACCTGTGCCCCAAAATAGGTCACCCAAATGGTCGGGCTGATCCACGGATGTTGATTGACCTCGACATCAAGCATGAAGCGCTCATAGGCGATGAGCGTGTCTGAGAGAATGAACAGCATTACGCCGGCAACGACTGAGGGCGTAGCGTAGCCCAGCGCAGCAATACCCATCATGGTGATGACCAGCGCATAGCCGACGATTTGGCCCCCCATTGCGCGAGGCAGTTTGCGCCATAGTATAATTGCCAGTCGCACGGAGTGGGCTAAAATCAACAGCGCAATCGCGATGCGCCACGGTTCAATTAACCAAAGTGCTGTCGTGCTGCCGTTGCTCAAAAATAACACAACGAGCGCAACTTGAGCCAAAAGGAAGCCGCCAAGACCAAGTTGGAAATTTCTATCGCCGTCAAAAGCGAGTAGAAAATCACCAAGCGAGGCAAACAATAACGCTAGTATCAAAGGTATTGGCGCGCCTTGGTCGCGGGCAATTTCTGCTAAAAACAGAATGCCAATTGTTTTGATAATGGCCCGCTTCAATGAAGGCGGTGATCGCAATGTGAACAAAAACAAAATTGCCGCAACGACGGAAAATACAAGTAGTCCGTTAGACGTTGCACCAATCCCCCCCGGAAATGGCAACATAAATTCCTCCACATATTGCAATCTGTGGATTCGCTACGAACCGCGTCAAACTGAATGCAACAAAACAGCATTATGTGAGAACAAATGCAACACTGGTGCGATTTACTTAACGTAAAAACACCGTTGCTGTGCTGAACATCTGTCACTTAGTCAAAGTTCAAGAGGCGCTCTAAGTAACTGCGCTCTATTTCAGGGCTAAGCGAATCACCAAGGCGCTTGCGGATTGCCTCCAAAATTTCGCGCGCCCGCTGCACATCAATTTCGTCAGGCACCTTCGTGGCTTGGCCCATGTCCGGACCATTGGATTGGCGCGGCCTTCCGAGCGGATCTTTTTCGCCGCCAGATTCTTTACCGCCGGGCTGCTGGCCGCCGCCTTTGTCGCCCATCGCCTGCTTCATTTGGTTCATGAGGCCCGCAGCGCCCTTGCGCAGCGCATCCAAAGCGTCCGCCTGATCGCCAACAGCATCACCTGATTTGCCTTCACCCAAATTTTTGCCTGCGCGGCCCATGGCTTTGCCGGCATCAGAAAATTCTTTGCCGGGGTCGAGGCCAAGACCGTTGAGACCATCCATCATGCCCTGAAGCCGGTCGCCAAGTTCATTCTGCCGCTGCTGTAGGCCGCCGGAGCCACCATCCTTGCCTTGGCCTGGCTTGCTGCCTTGGCCTTGTTGACCTTGACCTTGGTCACCTTGTTGTCCCGGCTGCTCGCCACCTTGACCTTGGTCACCTTGTTCCCCGTTAGGATCGCCATTCTGGCTCTCACGGTC
>JANPBE010000343.1:0-2856 GCA_031430295.1 Phyllobacterium sp. | reverse complement strand
ATGGTCTATGAGTTCAACGGGTCGCCGTGCGATGGTTTTACAACCACATTTCGCTATGTGACCAAGATAGATAACGGCGACACCCAGCGCCTAACGGACCAGCAAACCACCAGTTTCGAATCCGGTGACGGCAAAATGTTCCGCTTTTTGACCAAGAACTTTGTCGATAAGGTGCTGGACAAAGAAACCCGTGGAACGGCGCAGGAAAATGAAAAAGGTTTGGCCGTCGATGTGACTAAGCCTCTAGAAGCAAAGTATAATCTCGATAAAACCCTGTTCCCCACGACGCATATGGCTGACATGATAAGCCGCGCTGAAAAGGGAGAGAAGTTTTATGAAACCACAATTTTTGACGGCACTGAAGATGCGGACCGCGAGCTAACAACCACGGTCATACTCGGTGAGCGCAATCGTGGTGCCCAAGAAGGGCCTGACAGTGAAATTGGCAAAACCATCAAAGGCGCTGATTATTTCCCGGCTTCTGTTACCTACTTTGATTCAAAGGCCGATGGTGGCCAGGAAGAACCTGTTTACCAAATTGGTTTCAAACTCTATGAAAACGGCATTACCCGTGATTTAGTCATGGATTATGGTGATTTCTCAATGACCGGAAAACTTGTTGACTTAAAAGTGTATGACAAGCCAGTCTGCAACCAATAACAACGGGAATCAATTCGTTCCATCAGCGAGGGGCTGTAGCAGCGGTAGTGGCAAAGTTAGATGTCTTTGTAAGACCAAATCCATGGCCCGCTTTCATGCGCGTGATGTCGTGGGTTAATCGCGTTTTGATGCTGCATGGAATCCCATTATTACGCGATATTCCGTTATTAAGACGCATACCGGCCATCCGCGGCCTCACTGATATTCGCAAAATAATCGTCGATCCCGCTGAAATTGCCGCGCTGAAACAAATTTGCGAAGCTAAAAATATCGTCTTTATTTTGCCAAATCATCCGGAGTTTTTTACTGATTGGATGCTGGATAAAGACCTCATTAGCCGCTGCGCACCCATGACGGCGTGCTGGGCAACCAATGGAATTGTCAATGGCACAGGCAATTTCGGCCAGAAATTCTGGCTTTGGAACAATCTAATCGCGCAGATTCCCGGCAATTCGTCCGATGGTAAGGCATATTCAGTCGAATGGGCCCTAAAAGGCTACCCTGTGCTGCTTCATCCTGAAGGTGCCGTTGGTTGGCATTCTAATTATGTTGCGCCCCTTATGTCTGGAGCAGGCGAAATGGCGCTTGAAGCAAAATCAAAGTCTCCAGATAAATTAGCTTATCTTCTACCGGTAATTTGGAAACTACAGTTCACAGAGGACGCAACCGCTGGCCTCGCCAAAGAATGCAGCTATATTGAGCGGAAGTTAAAGATCAAAGGCACGGGCAATCCAGCCGAACGCTCTTATCATATCTATGACGTATTGGTAGACCGCGAGGCCGCCAGGCTTGGCCTTACAACAGCTCCAACCCTTGCCCTGTCCAAAAAACTTGACGTCTGCGAAACTGCTGCCTGCGTGCAGCTCGGCGTTTATTTGGGCAAAGATGGTGCCGATAGAGACCCGCTAGAGACCATCAAACTTGTAAAGCGCAAAGTGCGCGGCGAGGGCAAAGCACCAAGTGACGCCAGCAAATCTGCGTCTAAGTTGGCAGATCGCCTCACCAAAATTTGCCGCCTTGGCGATTTTGCTTTCCAAAACAAGACTATAACCCAAGAAGAAGTAGCCGAGCATCTCAAGCGCATCCGCAATGATTGGTGCGTAGGAACCTTGCGCGATGTTATGAATGCCTACTTGCCTCAGCCCGTTGCACGGCGCGTGGCCCACATTCGCGTTCTGCCGCCTGTTGAGGTTACAGGAACTGAAACAGCGGTCGATTTGATGGTTACTGTGCGGACATCGCTTCAATCTGCACTGGACAAAGTAAATGATGAAAATGAAAAAGGTGAAAATCGGACTGTTTGGCCAAATCCTTTCTACAGCGCCGATTAGTTAGCCTCACCTTCGCGCTTGCACTTAAATCCATTTCACACTATACGCCGCAACATTCCACATGCGGGGATAGGTTCGTTCAGGGAGAAATCCTGACCGCGCCACCGGTGACAAGTAATTGTCTACCCCCGCAGAGGTTAAACCGGAAAGGACTATTACAATGGCGCTGCCAGATTTCAGCATGCGTCAGCTTTTAGAAGCTGGCGTTCACTTTGGGCATCAAACCCATCGTTGGAACCCGAAAATGGAATCTTACATTTTCGGAACACGTAACAACATCCACATTCTTGACCTTGCCCAGACTGTTCCTTTGTTGAACAACGCTCTCAAGGCCATCTCAGACACAGTCGCCAAGGGCGGACGTGTTCTGTTCGTTGGTACAAAGCGTCAGGCTTCCGAGCTTATCGCCGAAGCTGCCCGTAACTCCGCGCAATATTATGTAAACGCGCGTTGGCTCGGCGGCATGATGACCAACTGGAAAACCATTTCCAACTCGATCTCCCGTCTTCGCAAGCTCGACGAATTGCTCGCAGGTGATGGCCACGGCCTCACAAAGAAGGAACTTTTGAACCTTCAGCGCGAGCGCGAAAAGCTTGACCGCGCACTTGGCGGCATCAAGGACATGGGTTCCACACCGAACATCATGTTCATCATTGATACCAACAAGGAAGCCAACGCAATTGACGAAGCCAAGCGCCTCGGTATTCCAGTTGTTGCGATTATCGATTCGAACTGCACACCAGATCTCATCGACTACCCAATTCCTGGTAACGACGACTCTTCCCGCGCAATCGCTCTCTACTGCGATTTGATTGCCAAGGCCTGCATCGACGGCATTGCCCGTCAGCAAGGCTCAATGGGCATT
>JANPBE010000342.1:0-2717 GCA_031430295.1 Phyllobacterium sp. | reverse complement strand
ATTAGGTGCAATTTGGAAAGCTAGCAATCCAAGAGTTGAGTGAAATAAAGCCGGACCGCTTCATCATTAATGCGGAGGCCTTGATGGTCACAACAATTAACACACCAGCTGCACATTCTATGAAATATGGGCAAAGCTGATATAGCTTTGCCTATTTTCGTTTATAACATCCGGCTTAACTCGCCTCTACCGTCAGGCTGCCTTGCCACGATGCAGCAGGATATCCATTTTTCCAAGCAAGCGGGCCAAATCCACGGGTTTGGTATCAAAGTCACTACACCCGGCTGCCATTGCCTTGTCTCTGTCAGATTCAAAAGCACTTGCCGTCAACGCGATTATCGGGATGTGGCGCGTCACGATGTCCGCCCTAATGTGCCGCGTTGCCTCGCAGCCATCCATTTCGCCAAGGCCTATGTCCATCAAGATGAGATCCGGACGCAATATCTTGGCAGCAATAATGCCAGACGGGCCGTCCTCTGCGAAACGCACCTGATAGCCACGACGTTCGAGACGCCGACCGAGAACGTCGCGGTTCATTGGATTGTCTTCGACGACAAGAATAAGTGACATTTCGGTTTCTCGCTTCTTTATCCCGGCTTAAAACACGGGTGTAGTCGTTTAGCTTACGCGTTTTGCGCGTTCATTCTTTCGAGCATCAATCTCATTGAGAACTTCCATAACCCGGTCACGGTCCAGCGGCTTTGAAATAAAGCCATCCGCGCCGTCAGTGTAGGCGCGATTGCGCTCATCGAGAACGCTAAGCATAATCACTTTCACGTCGGTGCAGTTCTTGTCGTTGCGGATTTCCCGCAATAGGCCCCAGCCGTCACTGCCAGGCAGCATAATGTCCAAAATAACATACGCTGGCTTGGTCGCTCGTACAATTTGTAAGCCGGTATGCGCATTGTCGATGAGGACAGTCTTATAGCCTTCCTTTGAAAACAAGCGCTCTGCCAGCTCCAAAACTGAATGATCATCATCAATAATTACTATGGTTTTGTCGGCATTTGCCTGACGTGCAATCGGCGCTGGAGGCATCATTGCCAACTCGTCCGGGCTCAACTCATCTTCATCATTTTCAAGAACAGCACCAGCTAACAGTTTGGAAGGCACACCGCTATCTGACTTGTTGGCCACTGGTTTGCGTTCGCTAATACGCTCAAGAACATTGCCGCCCACTTGTACCGCAGGAAGGCTGATCGTAAAGCACGAGCCTTGGCCGATTTCGCTCTCAACCGAGATTTCGCCCTTCATCAGCTGACATAGATTTTGGCTGAGCGAAAGTCCAAGTCCTGTTCCGCCATATTTAGCCGCAATGGCAGCATTTGCTTGTTGGAAATTGCTGAAGAGGTTTTTTTGCTGATCGGCAGTGATACCAACGCCGGTGTCGCGTACCTTGATGGCTACCCAATCACTGCCGTCACGCGTGATACGCGCCACTGAAAAGGTAACTTTGCCGTTTTGGGTGAATTTCGAGGCATTAGACAGGAGATTGAGAACAGCTTGCCGCAATTTGGTGGCGTCAGCATCAATCGTGCCGAGGTTCTTGCCGCGCTCAACGATGAAGGCATTGGTATTTTTGACCACCATCGGCCGACCGGTAAACTCAATTTCATCAATGAATCTGTCAAGAGACATACGCTCAAGGTAGAGGTCCATCTTACCGGCTTCGATCTTGGAAATATCAAGAATGTCATTGACCATCGACAGTAGATGTTTGCCGGCAGCGCTGATTTTCTGAAGGTCGGAAATCTGCTCGCCCCGCCCGTCAATTTCAGCGTCTTCCAGCATAATTTCAGAATAGCCAATAACGGCATTCAACGGCGTGCGCAATTCATGGCTCATTTTCGCCAAGAAGTCGGATTTCGCACCGTTTGCGGCTTCAGCTTCTTCCTTTGCCGTAGTCAGTGCGTGCATTGTGTCGCGGTGGCGCGCCACTTCTTGCATCAACCCTGATTGAGAATCGATGATATTGGCGTAATAAATTGCCATCATAAAGACGTAGGCCGAGGCCAAAACCGCTGATAAAATACCAATGGTGGCGAGGCTTTCAATAGGAATATGAGTCGGAAAGCCGCCTGTTGCGTAGGCAACATAGAAAGCCAGCATACTCAAACCAATTTCGGCAAGAATTGCCAATCGGGTAAAGGGCGTAGAACCCAGATAGAAAAACGCCAGAAGCGGCACAATGAGCAGCCACATCAAAAATGGCGAAGAACCGCCGCCATAGTGATACGAGCCCCACAGAATTGCAAAAATGAGATTTTGAACAGATAAGAGGGCTAATGTTTCGTATTTTATAGGCAGATATTTCAACGCAAACAAGAATACCCAAAAGAATGTAATCGACGCGGCTAATATGCCGACGTGCGGCCATGGTTTAGGATCAAAGAAGAGCAAAAATGCGGTAATCGGATGCGATATGATCGGGCCAAAAATATGGCTGATGGTAAACATGCGCACGCGACGCTCGTGCAGCACATCTCCACGCAGGTGGGCGGGCACAAACCAATCGATAACTGCGTCTAGTCCTAACTGAAGCTTCTGCGTAATTGACATGGCGTTCCCCTGTATCAGAGGCGATATTAGTCAAAACTCAATTAACGAACAGTTAGCGCCCCAAAATCAGCGACTATGGCGTTTGATAAACGTCAGTATTTGCCAATTACGTTGAAGAACACACCCTTATCATTATAAGTAAGGTCTGAAAGATCATC
>JANPBE010000341.1:0-1088 GCA_031430295.1 Phyllobacterium sp. | reverse complement strand
TGACGGCAAGGCCGTCACATTTCCCACTTCGCAGGCAGCCAGCGATGAAGGCGTAACCGCCATTCACCAAGAGACTGTATTGTTTGATGAATTGTCGGTGGCTGAAAATATCTATTTGGGCCATGCACCGCGCGGTAAATTCGGTCTTATCGACCATGCTGCCATGCGCGCGAAAGCGCGGGCCATTCTGTTTTCCATCGGCGCGGAAATTGATCCAGAAATCAAACTGCGCGATCTTGGTATTGCCAGCAAGCATCTGGTCGCGATTGCGCGTGCGCTATCGACTGATGCACGCATCGTGATTATGGACGAGCCAACAGCCGCACTTAGCCACAAGGAAATTGCCGAGCTTTTTCAATTGGTTGAAGAATTGAAGTCGCGAGGCAAAGCCATATTGTTCATCAGCCATAAATTTGATGAAATCTTCCGCTTGGCCGACCGCTACACCGTATTTCGCGATGGCGAAATGGTGCAGGCGGGCATGATGACTGATGTGAACCAGAACGAGCTGGTGAAGTTAATGGTCGGCCGCGATGTGGGTCAGGTCTATCCCAAGCAGCAAGTCAAGGCTGGCAAGCCGGTCTTGTCCGTCGCGAATTATTGCCACCCGACTGAGTTTGATGGCATTAGCTTTGACCTTGCCGAAGGTGAAATCCTTGGCTTTTACGGGCTGGTAGGTGCGGGGCGAAGCGAGCTGATGCAGGCCATTTTTGGCATGACCAAGCCTTCGAGCGGCGTGCTCACAATTGATGGCAAGCCAGTGCATATAATGTCTGCGACTGATGCTGTGGGCCATGGCATTGTCTATGTGCCGGAAGAGCGCGCGCGGCAAGGTACTGTTACGGGCATGGCGATCTATCAAAACGTATCGCTGCCATCGCTTAAGAAAACGGGCAAGTCTGGTTTTCTACGCGCCGCCGAAGAGTTTGACCTAGCGCGGAAATATACACAGCGGCTGGACCTTCGCGCCGCGTCGCTGTCGCAGCATGTCAACACACTGTCTGGCGGCAATCAGCAAAAGGTGGTGATTGCCAAGTGGCTGGCGACACGCCCGCGCGTTATCATTCTGGATGAACCCACCAAGGGCA
>JANPBE010000340.1:0-8671 GCA_031430295.1 Phyllobacterium sp. | reverse complement strand
GGGCTTTTGGGTGACCTTAAGGTTTGACATCGGGTTCATCATCTTTCGCTATCTCTTGAGGCGGCAATTTGTAATTAAATATGAGCTCATAATAGGCCAGCCCGGCCATGCAAGTCGCGATCAGCGCCCAAAACGGGTCATTGATAGTCCATTCCATGACGGCCCAAGAGGCGGCTACCGCCACTGTGATGATGCGGCGGTAGGCGGGACGAAAGAAAGGATGTTCTGGCTGTATGATATTCATCTTTTGCCTTACGCGTTGGGGAAACCTTTTGTCTCCACAGTATAACCCGCAGCCGTCATAACGCGCATCAATTCTTTATGGCCGACCTGCGCCATTTTGAGCGGCGGGTTTTTCTTAGGGTCTTGTTCGGCTTCCACCACAAACCAGCCCTCATAGCCGTAGTGCGCAAACTTCTGCACAATAGCCTCGAAATCCAGCGAACCATCGCCAGGGACGGTGAAAGCGCCAAGCGCAACTGCATCGAGGAAAGATTGCTTGGTCCAATCAAGTCCATTGATGACATCCATGCGCACGTCTTTGACATGTACATGACTGATGCGTTTGTGGTGATTATCAATTGCCCGCAAGACATCTCCGCCAGCAAAGGCAAGATGCCCAGCATCAAGGAGAAGAGGAATACCTTCGCCAGAGTATTTCATGAAGGCATCAAGCTCATGCTCGAACTGCACAACGGCTGCCATGTGGTGATGGTAGGACAGTGGCATACCTTCGCTGGCGCACCATTCGCCAAACTCGGTCACTTTGCGTGCGTAAGACTTCATCTCATCGTCTGTGAGTATAGTCTTGGTTGCCAGTGGCTTGGAGCGGTCACCCTGAATGGAGCGGCCGACTTCGCCATAAACGATGCACGGCGCGTTGACGGCTTTGAACAGCTCAATCATCGGCTTGATGCGGGATTTGTTGGTGTCCAAATCTTCAAAAGTCAGTGTGCCGGAAAACCAACCGCCGCACAGCGTCACGTCAGCGGCTTTCAAGATTGGCAGCATTTCTTCCGGATTACTAGGGAAGCGGCGGCCTTGTTCCATGCCGGTGAAACCAGCAGAGCGCGACTGGCGCAAACACTCTTCCAGCGACACATCATCGCTCAGTTCTGCAAGATCATCATTCCACCATGCGATGGGCGACATGCCAAGTTTAGCTTTCACTTCATAACTCCAAAATTGATATTGTTAGTTGGCAAGGGCGCGCAGTTTGATTGCCTGCTCATACGCCTTGCGGGCAGCGTTAACTTCAGGCCGCGTTGATACCTCCGGCACGGCGACATCCCACCAGTTGCCACCGGCCTTTGTCGTGATGAGGGCATCAGTATCAATGACGACAACGGTGGTGCGGGTTTCGCTGCGGGACTTTTCCATTGCCACTTCAAGGTCGCCGATCGACGAGACTTTACAGGACACGGCGCCAAGGCTGGCGGCGTGGGCGGCAAAATCAATATCCGGAAGCACTTCGTGGAACGTGTCTTTGAGAAGGTTGTTAAAGTTTGCGCCGCCTGTGCCCATTTGAAGACGGTTGATGCAACCGTAGCCGCGATTGTCCAAGACTATGATGTTGAGCTTTGCGCCCAGCATGATGGAGGACGCAATCTCGGAATTCATCATCATGTAAGAGCCATCGCCAACCATAACGATAACGTCGTCGTTTGGTTTGGCCAATTTGACGCCGAGGCCGCCAGCTATCTCATACCCCATGCACGAGAAGCCATATTCCATATGGTAGGAACCTGGTGCGCCTTGACGCCAGAGCTTGTGTAATTCGCCCGGCAGACCGCCAGCCGCGCACACGACAGTTGCGGCGGAGCCATAAACACGGTGAACCGCGCCGATGACTTGCGCATCCGAAGGCAAAGCTGCGTTGGACGTTGCGGTGGCTTCATCCAGAATCTTATCCCACGCGGCGTGGCCGTCGAGCGCCTTCTTTGTCCATGAGGCCGGAGCCTGATAGGAACCAAGCGCTGCTGTGATATCAGCAAGACCTGCTTGCGCATCCGCGACCAGCGGCAAGGAATCATGCTTGGCCGCATCGAATACTTGCGTATTCAGGCCGATGAATTTGACCTTTTCGCCTTGGAAAATCGACCAAGAACCGGTGGTAAAATCTTGAAGGCGTGACCCTATCGCAAAAATCACATCGGCCTCACGGGCCAGATCATTGGCTGCGGACGTGCCAGTGACGCCGACGGAGCCCATATTGAGCGGATGATTATCCGGCAGTGAAGACTTGCCGGCCTGAGTCTCGCAAACAGGAATTTGATGCTTTTCAGCGAAGGCTCGTAATGCTTGCGTAGCTTCTGAATAAAGCACGCCACCGCCAGAGAGTATTAGCGGTTTCTTTGCCTTTGAGAGTGCGGCAACGGCGGCTTCCAGCTCATCCAGTGACGGGCGTATGCGTCGCGGGGTCCAGATTTTTTCAGCGAAGAAGTCTTCAGGATAATCCCACGCCTCGGTCTGCACATCTTGGCACAGCGCCAGTGTCACAGGGCCGCATTCAGCCGGATCAGTCAACACTTGCATGGTGCGGTTCAAGGCTGGGATAATCTGTTCGGGACGGGTAATACGGTCGTAGTAGCGGGACACGGGGCGGAAGCAATCATTGGCAGACACAGTGCCATCATTGAAGTCTTCGACTTGCTGCAACACAGGGTCCGGCAGGCGATTGGCGAAGACATCGCCCGGTAATAAAAGCATCGGGATGCGATCGACATGGGCAACAGCGGCGGCAGTTACCATATTCAGTGCGCCGGGGCCGATTGAAGACGTGCAGGCCATGAAGCGGCGGCGGAACGACGCCTTGCCGAAGGCGACAGCGGCAAGCGCCATGCCTTGCTCGTTATGACCGCGATAAGTTGGCAGCTTGTCCTTAATGCCATGCAATGCTTCGCCAAGACCTGCGACATTGCCATGGCCAAAAATCGCCCAGACACCGCCGAAAATCTGCACTTTGTTACCGTCAATTATGGTCATCTGCACGGTTAGAAACCGCGCAAGAGCCTGCGCCATGGTGAGCCGTATCGTATTCATTTCAAGTCTCCCAATCAGGCGAGTTTGCGGGCGCGGCGCCACGCAGTGGTCAATTTTTCAAACTTGTTGGCCATATCGTCAACCGCCTCACTGTCAGAAATGTGACCGGCAAACCAGTTTTGTGCGGAATCCGCAAATATCGTACGACCAATGGCAAAGCCCTTGACCACGGCAATGTCAGCAACCGCGTCAAACGCTGCTTCCAGCTCATCGTGCGGGGCTTCGAGGCCGAGCAAAACGACACCACGGCAATGCGGATCTCGAGCGTTGATGACAGCCTCGATATTATTCCACGCGGTTTTACTGGCCTGCGGCTCTAGTTTCCACCAATCAGGGCGGATGCCAAGGTCGTAAAGCTCGATTAGTGCGCGTTCAATCGTGTGATCGTCCAATTTGCCATGCTTGCCTGCGATGATTTCCACCAGCAATTCGCGGCCCACTTTGCGCGAAGCATCGAACAGTGTGCGAAGCTTTTCCTGCTGTTCACTCTTGAGCGCCTGCGGGTCATCAGGATGATAAAAACACAGGCACTTAATAGTGTGCGACACCGGCCAATCAATCAGTTCCGAACCAATATCCTGACTGAACTCAAAGCGCAGCGGGCGCGTGCCGGGGCGCTCTACGGGGCGGCCTATCCAGTCAAAATTCTGCTTCGCGGCTTCGTAAAAAGCCAGCCGGCCATACTTCTCGTCGAGCAACATGCCATAGCCTTGGCGGCCTGCGGATACCTTCGACGCGGCTTTGACGGCCAGCACTTTGAATTCCGGAATCTTGGCGAAATCGGCCCCAGCCTTGGTCGCGGCGTCCTCCAGTTGGGAGCGGTGGTCGATGGCGAGCGCCATCATATGAGGGATTTCGCCGCGGCGTGTCGTGGACCAATGAATTTGGTTGATGTCTTCATCCTTGCGCAAGGCGCGGAACTTTGAACTGTGCTTGAGGAAGTAGTCCAGCTCTTCCCATGTGGCATATTCTGGCGAACATAACAGGCGCGAAACGGCGAATGCGCCACAGGCGTTGGCCCACGTGGCGGAAGTTTTGTGGCTCTCGCCGCGCAGCCAGCCGCGCAGGAAGCCTGACATAAACGCATCGCCAGCGCCGAGTACATTATAAACCTCAATGGCGAATCCATCTCCGACAATGCCGTCTTCGAGATTGTCAGAAATTGCGCCGTCATAGACTATACAACCTTTTGCGCCACGCTTTAGAACGATCGTTCCGTTTGACAATGAGCGGATGGTTTTCAGGGCGGCAAGCAAATCGCTTTCGCCAGAGGCAATTAGTACTTCTTCTTCGGTGCCGACAATGAGATCGCAGTCGGCCAGAACTGTCTTTAGACGACTGGAAACATGATCGGATTTGACGTAGCGCTCGAAGCCGGCATCAAGACCAGCGAGGCCCCACAGGTTGGGGCGGTAGTCGATATCGAAGATCACTTTGCTCCCGTTTTCCTTGGCAATGCGCATGGCTTTGCGCTGTGCGGCTTCGGTGTTTGGTTGGGAAAAGTGTGTGCCCGAGACGAGTACTGAGCGTGATGATTTGACGAAGCTTTCGTCCACATCTGTTTCATCAATTGCCATGTCCGCGCAGTCCGGACGGTAGAAAATCATTGGCGAAACGCCTTCTTCCTCCACCGCAAGCAGCACAAGTGCGGTTAAACGCTCGGGATCGACCTTGATGCCGTCTGTAGCCACACCCTCGCGGGCGCACTGCTCGATGATGAAACGGCCCATCTGCTCCTTGCCGACACCGGTGATGAGGCCTGATTTGAGGCCGAGTCGCGCTGTGCCGATGGCAATGTTGGCGGGGCAACCGCCAACTGACTTGGAGAAGGTGGCAACATCTTCAAGTTTTGAGCCAATTTGCTGACCGTAGAGGTCAACGGATGAACGTCCGATAGAAATCACATCAAGGGCTTGCTCGGATTTGATAGACATGAAAGATTCCTTCATATTCGGGGCGCGTTTTAGCGATTAGCACTAGACGAGGGCAATTGCATCCGGCTATTTGATGGATTAAATGAAACATATATTCCATAGTATTGTCAATTCAGAATATATGTTCTATTTGTAGATTTTTACCAGTGGAGAATCCTAAATGTTACGCTTTGGGCTCTTAGGAGCAGGCCGGATTGGCCAAATTCATGGTCGCAATGCCGCGGCTTCGCCGAAATCGACGCTGGTGGCGATTGCTGACCCGTTTCCAAAGGCCGCGGAATCGCTGGCTGCTGCGACCGGTGCGGAAGTGCGCGATATTGATGCGATTTTCACGTCGAAGGACATTGATGCGATCATGATCTGCACGCCGACAACGACCCATGCTGATTTTATTGAGCGGGCTGCGAGGGCCGGCAAGGCGATTTTCTGTGAAAAGCCGGTGGATTTGGATTCGGCCCGCGTTGTCAAGACGTTGAAAATTGTTGAAGAAACCGGCGCTAAGTTAATGGTTGGTTTCAACCGCCGCTTTGATCCTAACTTCGGCAATTTGCAGGCCCGTATTACCGAAGGCACAGTGGGCAATGTTGAATTGGTGACGATCCTTTCGCGCGATCCTGGCGCACCGCCGGTTTCCTACATTGCGACATCCGGCGGCCTGTTCCGCGATATGATGATCCATGATTTGGATATGGCGCGCTTCCTGCTCGGCGAAGAGCCTGTGGAAGTTCATGCGGTGGCATCTGCTATCGTTGATCCGGAAATCGGCAAGGCGGGCGATGTCGATACGGCGGCTGTGCTTTTGAAGACAGCGTCTGGCAAGATTTGCCAGATTTCATGCTCGCGCCGCGCCACCTATGGCTACGACCAACGCATTGAAGTGCATGGCTCGAAGGGCTTGCTCACGGCGGGCAATGTGCTTGAAACTACAGTGAAATTTGCTTCCAAGAGCGGCATTTCGTCAGACCCCGTGCAGAACTTTTTCCTTGAGCGTTATGAGGTTGCATACCGCAATGAGCTGAACGCGTTCATTGATATGGTGGTGAACAATACTGAGCCAAATCCTTCCGGCTATGATGGTTTGCAGGCGCTTTTGCTGGCCGATGCCGCGCAGAAGTCGCATGATACAGGCCTGCCAGTGCGCCTTTAATAACTGACGAATTATCCTTTGAAAGCCCGTGACAATTACTTGTCGCGGGTTTTTATTTGCGGTTTTGGCGGCGTTCTTCGCCGATGGCGATGGCCAGTGCGTTGGCAAATGCCATGGTGGCGGACAGCGAGCGGAAGCCGCCAAAATCGCTTTCGGCCACTTCAAACCAGTGCTTGGAAAGGCCTACCAGCGGCGAAAAGGGGCTGTCGGTTATGGTGACGACAGGCACGCTGGCCTCGCTTAGCCACTGGGCGTGGTCCACGGTGTGAGAGGCGTAGGGCGAGAAGGACACGGCAATGGCAGCGTCCTTTCTTGTGGCAAAGGCCATTTGCTCTTGTTCGACACCGTTGGGCGAAGAGACGAGCTGCGTGCGGATTTTCAGCTTGCCGAACATATAGGCCAAATAAGTGGTAATCGGGAAGGAGCGGCGCTGGGCGACGAGATAAATTGTCTCGGCGTTCGCCAGTAATTTCACTGCAATATCAAAGGTTTCGGATTGGATTGTGCTGCTCAAACTATCCAGCGATGTGCCAGCGGCGGCGATGACGCCGGACAGGATCGAATTGCCACCCTCGCGGCCAAAAGCGTCGCTAAGGGCATCCAGACGCTCTTCATAAGAGCCACGCTCGCGCAGGCGTTCGCGGAAAACTGCCTGCAAATCAGAAAAGCCAACATAACCAATGCTTTGCGCGAAACGCACTAAGGTAGAAGGCTGCACGGCGGCCTTTTCGGCGATGCTGGCAGCCGTGCCAAAGGCGATTTCGTCGGGGTTTTGCAGGGCAAATACCGCAACTTGGCGTAGGCGTTTGGGCAGCGCGTCACCGCGCTCAATGATGAAGGTTTTCAGACTTTGGAAATCTCGCGGTGGCTTCATGGGATCATCTCAGGCAAAATTATATGCAAAATAGAATATTTGTACCACTTATGGCATAGATTGAGGATAGAACAAGCGTTTCAAGAGTGGCAAAAATTGGAATGCCCCGACTTAATATTGTTGCAGGCGCACTGGTCGGGAAACGCTCGAAGTTAGCCCGGAAACCGCCCAGATACCGCCCAGACATGGTACGCCGCGCGTGCGCAAACCGTGCGGAGTGCGTCCAGCCCGTTGTGACACTATTTTTTGATTATGATGCCTCAACTTGTTCAACAATCGCAGCTTTTCGAGCTCCGCGCCCTTGAAACTTCGTTCTCAAAATGAATATAAATTCCAAATACATGCAAAATAGAATGCGTTTGGTTTTCTTGAGTTTAAGGATGTTGGCGATGAAAACGATTGGCGTGGGTTTGATTGGCACGGGCTATATGGGCAAGTGCCATGCGCTGGCATGGAATGCGGTGCGCTCCGTTTATGGCGATACGCCGGAAATCAAGTTAGTGCATTTGGCCGAACATAGCCAAGAGTTGGCGACAAAACGCGCATCGGAATTTGGCTTTGCCAGCGCCAGCGGTGATTGGAAAAAGCTGATTGCGGACCCGCTTGTTGATGTGGTGTCGATCACCACGCCCAATCAGTTTCATGCTGAAATGGCTATTGCCGCGCTGAATGCGGGCAAGCATGTGTGGTGCGAAAAGCCGATGGCGCCAGCGCTTGCCGATGCCGAGGCGATGCTCGCGGCGGCACGCAAATCCGGCAAGGTGGCGGTGCTGGGCTATAACTATATTCAGAACCCGCTCATCCGCCATATCCGCGCGTTGATAGATGAGGGCGCGATTGGCGCGGTCAACCATGTTCGTTTTGAGATGGACGAGGATTATATGGCCGATGACAAGGCGGTGTTTAACTGGAAGAGCGAGGCCTCATCCGGCTATGGCGCGCTGGATGACTTTGGTGTGCATCCGCTGTCGCTGATCTGGACGCTGTTCGGCAAAGTCAGCCGCGTGATGTGCGACATGGCCAAGCCCTATGCCACGCGGCCAGCGGCGGATGGTTCACTAAGGCAAGTCGGCAACCATGATATTGCCAGCATACTTTTTCACCTCGAAAACGGCGCTTCCGGCGTGATGGCGCTCAGCCGCTCGGCGTGGGGCCGCAAGGGGCGCATTGCGATGCAGATTTTTGGCTCTAAAGGCTCGATATTGTATGACCAAGAGCGGATGAACGAGTTCCAGCTTTATCTCACCAGTGATCGCCCCAGCGAGCAGGGCTTCCGCACGATTATGACCGCGCCTCGCCATGCGCCCTATGACAAGTTCATCCCTGCGCCAGGGCATGGATTGGGTTTCAACGAGTTAAAAATCATCGAGTGCCGCCAGTTGATAGACGCGATGGCGGGCAAGCCGTCGATTTCCATCGGGTTTGAAGAGGGCATTGTGATCGAGCGCACTGTGCACGCGATGGGGCAGAGCTTTGCGGAGGCGCGATGGGTGAATGTGGGGTAGGGTTTAGGGGTGCTTGCATCCGGTCGAACCGCACCCCTCTCTGTCCTGTCGGACATCTCTCCCTCAAGGGGAGAGATCGGCGCACCACCGTTTGTTGCCAATTTCCAACTGGTTATGCAAAGCGAAAAAATAGAATTTTGGCGAAGGCCGCCGCGCAATCCGATCTATC
>JANPBE010000339.1:0-3090 GCA_031430295.1 Phyllobacterium sp. | reverse complement strand
GATGACCACTGGGACCAGTTCGAAAGCTTCGCAGCCTACGATGCGTTCACAAGAGCTTGGATGCTGGCCGCCCGCCGTGTCTTGAAACCCACCGGTTCCATCTGGGTCATCGGCTCGTATCACAACATCTTCCGCGTCGGTTCCATCATGCAGGATTTGGGCTTCTGGATGCTCAATGACATCGTCTGGCGGAAGAATAACCCGATGCCAAACTTCCGTGGCCGCCGCTTTCAAAATGCGCACGAAACCATGATCTGGGCCTCTAAAGATGCCAAGTCCAAAGGCTATACTTTCAATTATGAGGCCATGAAGGCATCCAACGATGACCTGCAAATGCGCTCGGATTGGCTGTTCCCCATCTGCACCGGCGCGGAGCGTTTGAAGGATGAAAACGGCACTAAAATCCACCCGACACAAAAGCCGGAAGCCTTGCTGGCGCGCGTGATTATGGCGTCCTCCAAGCCGGGCGATGTCGTGCTGGTCCCGTTCTTCGGCTCAGGCACCACAGGCGCAGTCGCCAAACTTTTGGGCCGCAATTATGTGGGCATTGAGCGCGAGCAGAAATACATCGACGCCGCATCCGCCCGCATAGCCGCCGTCGTGCCGCATGGTAAAGCCGAGCTAACCGTCATGACCGGCAAACGCGCCGAGCCCCGTGTCGCCTTCGTCTCACTGCTAGAAAGCGGCCTGATGAAACCCGGCACAGTGCTAACCGACGCCAAAGGCCGAAACGGCGCCATAGTCCGCGTCGATGGCACACTGGCCGTAAACGGAACCGCCGGCTCAATCCACAAAATGGGCGCAAACGTGCAAAACCTAGACGCCTGCAACGGCTGGACCTACTGGCACTTCGAGCTGAATGGCAAGCGCGTGGCGATTGATGTGTTGAGGCAGGAAGTAAGAGACGGGATGGCGGTGGCGTAAGCCGCCGAAACCAGTCTCTGACATTTGGCAACGTATGGCGGTGAGCCTGATCTCCCCACCTGAGGGGGAGATGCCCGACAGGGCAGAGGGGCGCGCCTCGCGCTAAGGTCAGTTTTTGGATACAACTTGATTTGTATCTAAAAATAGTGCCACAGAATGACATATTCAACTCTAAGCTTAATCTGGGCGATATGGCAATTACTTTTATCCCTGCTGCTGGCGATGTCATTATGTGTGAGTTTGGGCCTGATCCGGCAGCGATTGTTGCACCCGGTGTCATGCGTGGGCCACTTGCAGTTAAGCCTGAAATCTGGAAGTTCCGGCAAGCTGCTGTACTTTCCAGCTTCGGAAGGTTGGCAATAGTCGTTCCTTTTTCAACTTCGCGACCGAACACAGCTAAAAACTACCATGTTCACATTGCGGCAGGAATATATCCATTTCTGACGACCACGAGCGACTCATGGCTTAAAGCCGATCTTATCCAAACAGTCAGTCATGACCGTTTGGATAGGTGTCAGGTCGGTGGAAAATATCAAAGAGTGCGCCTCACCCCCGCGCACCTAATGGCTTTACGCGCAGCATGTCTTCACAGCATGGGACTGGGGCGACTAGTGCAACATATGTAGGATATTGATTTATCCATTGATACGCGCTATGTCAGCGTTGTCTCTGGTAACCATTCCAGAACTGCAAGATCGTCAGGCCTCGTCGGGTAACTCCGTCGGGGCCTCTGCATTTTTAGCCCCGTGTTGACGTCACGCATTGCTAAAATCGTCGCGGTGTCAGCGCCCATTTCCTCATTTGAGGGGGAGATGCCCGACAGGGCAGAGGGGGCGCCTCTCGCTGAGATTTCAGTTTTATCGCAACGAAGTTGGCTATTGAACTCGATTGCGATAAAAACGAAGCAAGCGAACGGCTAAGTCAATTTCAATTGATCTTCAGCAGCCTCCAACTGAGCAGACACAGCCTCCAACAATTTTTCTGATATTTTTGAAACGATGCCGTCCGATGGTTCATCCCACTTTCTTCTCCACCAGCGTTGTGAGATCTCTGTCCCGATAGGTTCAAATCTATCAAAATCATAGAGCTTGTGTTGGGTAATAGTTTCAAAAATATAGCTTTGGTCAAGGCTTGGCGCAAAAGATATTACTACCTTTATTTGTTGAAGTGCGCTGAACTTTGGAATTAAAGTTATGCAAATTTGTGCACGCTTCATTGTGCAATTTAGATCCAATTCCCATTCTTCATGATAGAGTGCATCGTTGCTGTAGAGTGATCCCATGGTCGCAAGTGTGGCTGCTAATCCCGACCTATTGGAGGTCCTGTTGAGTTCCCGCGAATAAGTGGCTGTCACAAAATTGTCGGCTCGTTTTTCTTTAGATAACGCTCGAATCATAAACTTCTTTGTGGAGGTGTCCACATAGCTGGCATGTTCAACAACTCTATGTTCAAAAAAGTCTGAAAAGTCGGAGGTTGATATTGTAGTGAGTAGCCCATCATAAAACCTATCAACAAAATTCGTAATAACGCCAGCGGTAGCGAGTTTTTGGTCTGCGTCACGAAGTCGATCTAGCAGTGTTGGAGCGGGGACGATTGCCACCCCCTCTAGTTGAATGGTAGGCATGAGGCTGAAGGCTTCCGGCTTTTTGCGCAGGCCATCGAGCAAACTCGCATCTTCGACAAACACTTCTCTGCCCGTGTGTTGAAAAACAAAATAAGGCGTCTGATAATCGTTGCCGATAAATTCATCTCTCAATGTACTAATGATATCAGTGTAGTATATTTTTCCTTCTGTTTTTCTTAGTGTTGCCGCAATGAATTTTTCGGTGAAGAGACTCAGCGGGTCACCAGTTAGGGAATTTTGTGTATCAAGGCACGAGGAAATTTGGATCAGGTTTTTGAATCCATCCTTATTTTGTGGCATAAACGAATTATCTGATTTAACTAATTGTACACCTGAGTTGCACGCATCTACCACTTTCGTTACAAGATTAGCATTGGCTAGGCGAAGCAGAGTATGCAACTCGCTGTTAGATATACCTGTTTCGTTTGGCCTTTTTAGATTGAAATTTTTGGCGCAAAAATAAAATTCATTGCCATCATGATAACCGTGCCCTGTGAAGTAGAAAAACAATTCCTCGGGCGTGTCAATTTGTTCAATCGCCA
>JANPBE010000338.1:0-1207 GCA_031430295.1 Phyllobacterium sp. | reverse complement strand
GGCTACTGCCGACTCCAAGAAGCCTGCAATTGCTGCCGACGATCTTTCCATGATCGCCGGTCAAAAGGCGGTTGTTACACGTGCTCGCAATTCAATTGCGACATTCAAGGTTCGTGAACAAATGCCAATTGGTACGAAGGTTACACTTCGCGCCAACCGCATGTATGAATTTTTGGACCGTTTTATCACGATCGCGCTGCCGCGCGTTCGAGATTTTCGCGGTTTGAACGCTAAAAGCTTTGACGGCCGTGGAAACTTTGCTATGGGCCTCAAAGAACACATCGTGTTTCCGGAGATCAACTACGATAAGGTTGATCAGATCTGGGGCATGGACATCATCGTTTGTACGACTGCAAAGACGGATGACGAAGCTCGGGCATTGCTCAAGGCTTTTAATTTCCCTTTCCGGCAGTAACGGCAAGCAAAAGGATAAGTCGATATGGCGAAAACCAGCTCAGTCGAAAAGAACAACCGGCGCATCGCTACAGTTAAGCGTCTTGCAACAAAGCGGTTGAAACTTAAGACTATTATTATGACTCAATCTCTTCCGATTGATGAGCGTTTCAAGGCGCAATTGGCGCTTACTGAAATGCCTCGTGACTCGGCAAAGGGCCGCATCCGCAACCGCTGTGAAGTGACCGGACGTCCGCGTGCTTATTATCGTAAGCTCAAGATGTCGCGTATCGCGCTTCGTGAACTTGGTTCGCTCGGACTTATTCCGGGCATCGTTAAGTCCAGCTGGTAAGGGAGAGCCATTATGTCAATGACAGATCCGCTCGGCGATATGCTGACCCGCATCCGTAATGCTCTCGGTCGTAAGAAGTCCAAGGTGTCAACACCTGCTTCTAAGCTGCGAGCTCGTGTTCTCGATGTGATGAAGTCGGAAGGCTACATCCGTGATTATGCTCAGGTCGATTTCGACAATGGGAAATCAGAGATCGAGATTGAACTGAAGTACTTTGATGGTGCTCCGGTAATCCGTGAGATCAGCCGCGTTTCAAAGCCTGGCCGCCGCGTTTATGTGTCGGTTAAGTCTATTCCAAACGTAGCTAGCGGCCTTGGTATTTCGATTTTGTCGACACCAAAGGGCGTTATGGCTGATCATGAAGCCCGTGAACAGAATGTCGGTGGCGAGATCCTGTGCCGCATCTTCTGATGCTGCATAGTTTTTCTCACTAGAACGGACAGGACAAAGAAATGTCTCGTA
>JANPBE010000337.1:0-3249 GCA_031430295.1 Phyllobacterium sp. | reverse complement strand
GTGGTAAGCGCCAAATATAGTTCGCTTGGATTGTTGGCCACTTTCATGCCACGGCCACCGCCGCCTGCTGTCGCCTTGATGATGACTGGATAGCCGATTTCAGCGCAAATCTTTGCCGCTTCAGCTTCATCTGATACGCCGCCTTCGGAGCCCGGCACAACAGGAATGCCAAGGCGCTTTGCGGTCCGCTTGGCTTCGATCTTGTCGCCCATGATACGAATGTGGTCGGCGGTTGGTCCGATGAAGGTAATCTTATGCGCTTCGAGAATATCCGCAAACTTGGCGTTTTCCGACAAAAAGCCATAGCCCGGATGGATTGCGTCTGCGCCGGTGATTTCGCAGGCAGCAACGATTTGGTGGATGTTCAGGTAGCTATCGCGGGATGCTGGCGGGCCGATGCAGACGCTCTCGTCGGCAAGACGCACATGCATGGCGTCTGCGTCAGCAGTGGAATGCACAGCAACGGTGGGAATTCCCAGCTCGCGGCAGGCACGCAAGATGCGAAGCGCTATCTCGCCGCGATTGGCTATGAGGATTTTATGAAACATGGGGTTCCCGCCTATTCAATCACAACAAGCGGCTGGCCATATTCTACCGGTTGGCCATCTTCAAAGATAATTGCCGTAATTGTGCCCGAGCGTGGTGCGGCGATCTGGTTCATGGTCTTCATGGCTTCGATTATGAGGATGGTTTGGCCTTCCTTCACCTTGGTGCCCATTTCAATAAATGGGGGTTCACCCGGCGCTGGTGATAGATAGGCTGTGCCAACCATTGGCGAGGGTACGGCGTTGGCAGATGTGGCAGGCGTGGCGGGTACGGCTACCGGTGCGGCTACTGGAGATGGTCCAGCAGCGACGGCATAGGCTTGCGGCGCGGCCATCATTGGTGTTCCGGCGCGGGAAACGCGGATGCGCAGCTCGCCCTGTTCAATTTCGATTTCGGTCAGGTCCGTGTCATTGAGAATGCCCGCTAAATCACGGATCAAACCTTGATCTACCACTGAATTTTTTGCCGCCATGATTGTCGCCTTCCCGTCAGAATTCTTTAGTTTAATTATAGCGCAGCAATTGCGCGTAAGCCCATTAAATAACCGTCTATTCCAAAGCCAATGATAATGCCTTTTGCCACCGGAGATACAAATGATTTATGCCGGAATTCTTCACGCGCATGAACATTTGAGATGTGTATTTCGATAAGCACCGCGCCCGAACCCTTAATGGCATCATGCAGCGCGATGGATGTGTGCGTGTAAGCGCCGGGATTCATGAGAATAGGTACGCCAGCCGCGCCCGCTTCTTGAATCCAAGTGACGAGTTCGCCTTCATGATTAGACTGGCGAAAATCCACTGAAAAACCAAGTTTTGCAGCTTCTGCCTCGACCATAGTCTTGAGGTCGTTGAGTGTCGCGGAGCCATAGACCGCTGGCTCGCGTGTTCCGAGCAAATTGAGGTTTGGTCCGTTAAGCACCAAGATTTTTTTCAGCGTTTTGGTCATGAATCGCCAGCGAACTCTCAAAGTTTGTTTTATCCCTATAGAGGGATTACGTTTTTATGAAAAGTCCGGAAAGGGCGAAGACTGGCAGAACGGCGTTTGTCCACATGTCTTGACCCAAGGGGAGCGTTTTTAACACGTAGCGCTCTGGCATTTGCGCACATTTGCAACCTTTTCCATCAATGTATCAAGGCCCATGGCCCCTGGAACTACAAAGTCTTTGATGACATAGGATGGTGTTCCGGTAATATTTAGGCCACCGGCCAGCTTATTGTTTTCTTCAAAAATTGCGGCAATTGACGGGTCTCTTGACCCTTCGCGCAATTTGGCCTCGTCGGCTCCCATTGATACCGCCAAAGCAACGGCCGATGCCTCGTCAGCATGACCGGAGGTGAGTAGGGCACTATGATAGTCGCCATATTTTTCAGGCATCATTTTGCGGAACGACTGGGCGATAAAATGAGCTTTAACGGAGTCCGGACCCAGTATCGGGAGTTCTTTCAGAACGAAACGAACATTTGTGTCGTTTTTCACAAGGTCATTCATATCGTTGAGGGCGCGGCGGCAGTAGCCGCAGTTATAGTCGAAAAACTCAACAACTGTCACGTCTCCCTTGGGGTTGCCAATAATCGCATCATTGGTTGAGTTAAATATTTCATTGCTAGCGGTAGCAATAAATTTCGTCTGCGTGAGCTTGGATTCATTTTCCTGTTTGGTTTGAAGGGCTACTTGCACTTCGTTTAAGATTTCCGGATTTTGCATCAGATAGTCATGAACAATTGCCTCTATCGCTGCCTTATCCGTTAGTTGCGCATCGGCGGTGATAACCATTGGCTCGGTCGCCACAGGTGCATCGGCTCGGCTATTTCCTGCAAAATAGCCTAGTGCGAGACTGCCGCCGCATACCAGTGCGGCAAGAATTCCATAGAGACCAGATTTGTTCATTTCATTCTCCCGCGCCGATGTGTTCGGCCATGCTTAACTTAAATTTTTAGCTCTTTGAACCTGATTTGAGAATGTCACCAGCTCTCAGCCAGTTCGGCGAACCTTTTTTGAAACCACGCTGGGCGCGGGCAGCAAATATCCGCGCATCATTGATATTTCCTTGCTGGAAATTCATTTCCGCTGTTGCCAATTCCGCTTCACTGATTTTTCCCAATTTACCATAGGCGCGGGCCAAATATTCATATGCCAAGCCGTTGGATTTGTCGCCTTGGAGGGCTTGTGAAAGCTCCTTCACTGCGCCCTTGGCATCGCCAGAAGACAGCAACGCTTGGCCCAAGGCTGCCTGAATGGTCGAGTTTTTACCGGGGTCAAGTTTCAACGCAGTGCGATATGATTTGGCGGCTTCCGCCGGCTTGTTTAGCTTCATCAACACGTCACCGCGAATTTCGTAGTAGTAACTATTCTTCGGGTCTTTCTTGATGAGGGCATTGACCTTTGTGAGCGCGTCTTTGGGCGCGCCATGCAACAGCGCGTTAAGTGCTTCACCGTAAACGGCGCCAGTGTTTTTTGGATCATCGCGAAATAGGCGCTTCACCGTTGCAGGCCCGCCGCCGTAGGCCGCGATTTTCGCCCGTGCGCGATCATGTCTAGCTTGAAGCTCGGGGCTGTCTTTCACGTCAAAAAATTGGCTTTCATGCGCCAGCGTTTCAAGATTGGCTATGCGTTCCCGGGGTAAAGGATGGCTGATTTGATAAGGGTCAACATGGGTGCCGGAAAGGGAGAGCGAACTTTGAAATCTCTTGAATGTGGTGA
>JANPBE010000336.1:0-1144 GCA_031430295.1 Phyllobacterium sp. | reverse complement strand
CCTGCACCGCGCAACCGGCAATCAGACCTATCTTGATGTGTTCGACTATTGGAAACGCATTTTTGCCATCACGTTTGGCATGGGCGTCGTCTCCGGCATTGTCATGAGCTACCAGTTTGGCACCAACTGGAGCGTTTTTGCGGACAAGACCGGACCGGTCCTGGGACCGCTGATGGGATACGAGGTTCTGACAGCGTTTTTCCTCGAGGCCGGGTTTCTTGGCGTGATGCTGTTTGGCCGCGAGCGGGTCGGGCCGGGATTGCACCTGTTTGCCACCGCAATGGTAGCCGTCGGCACCTTCATTTCTTCATTCTGGATCTTGTCCGTGAACAGCTGGATGCAAACCCCGGCCGGTTACGCCATGAACGAGGTGGGGCAGTTTGTTGTCACAAGCTGGATGGAGGTCATTTTCAATCCGTCTTTCCCCTACCGGCTGGTGCACATGGTGCTGGCGGCATACCTCATCACCGCATTCGTGGTTGGCGCTGTCGGGGCGTGGCATTTGCTCAAAGACAAAACCAACCCCGCCGCCCGCGTGATGTTTTCCAACGCCATGTGGATGGCGGCAATCGTCGCACCCTTACAAATTATCGCAGGCGATATGCACGGCATTAACACGCTTGAACATCAGCCTCGCAAGATTGCGGCCATGGAAGGCCACTTTGAAACTCAGCGCGGCGCACCACTTATCCTGTTTGGCATTCCGAATTCCAAGGAAGAACGCATGGATTATGCGGTGGAAATCCCCAAGCTTGGCAGCCTTATTCTCACCCATTCGCTTGATGGCGAAATCAAAGGGCTGAAAGAGTGGCCGGTGGCGGAGCGCCCGCCCGTGGGACCAGTGTTCTGGGCTTTCCGCATCATGGTTGGCATTGGCTTTGCCATGCTCGGCATCGGCGTTGCCAGCCTGTGGCTGCGCTACCGTGGCCGCCTTTATGACGCCAAACTGTTCCACCGCGCCGCCATTGTCATGGGCCCATCCGGCTTTGTGGCGCTGCTTGCGGGCTGGACGGTGACGGAAGTTGGCCGCCAGCCTTACACAGTCTATGGCCTGCTCACCACCGCGCAATCCGCCTCCGCCATTGATGCAGCGGCAGTTGGCGCATCGCTGCTATCGTTCATCGTGGTCTATTTCACGCTGTTC
>JANPBE010000335.1:0-2585 GCA_031430295.1 Phyllobacterium sp. | reverse complement strand
GTCATCAAAACCGGAGTCAGTCGCTCCAGTGACCCCTTGATGATCAAGTCTGGCCCAAAGACCATACCCTCGTGCAAAGCAAGGTTGATGTAATGACTGATTTTCAAAATGCCGTTTCGGGCTGCAATACCGGTCAGCGTGATGAAGCCGATCATCGAGGCCACCGATAGCGGTTGGCCAGAAATCCATAGTGCCGCAACCGAACCAATGAGCGCCAATGGTACGGACCCCATAATAATCAGCGCGCATACAGTGGATTTATAACGACTAAACAGAATTGCGAAAACCATGGCAAGAGACACAAGTGATAACAAAGCGATGGTTCTGCTCGCTTCTTCTTGCGCCTGAAAGGTTCCTTCTAAGGTTGCGGTGTAACCTTCAGGCAATTTGGCATTTGAGATCACAGCACGTATCTGTTCAACGACTGCGGCCATATCAACGCGCCCGTCAGTGTTACCTAAAACAACAACGCGCCTTGCACCATTTTCGCGCAATATCTGATTGGGACCATCTGTTTCACGAACCGTTGCCAGCTCGCGCACAGGAACCCAACCGGAAGGGGTTTCAATGAGCATATCTCCAAGGCCTTGTGTGGTGCGATTTTCATCTGACAATCGCATTACGACATCGTAGGTTCGCGGCCCGTCTACCAGTTTGGAGACAACCCGCCCGTTTGACAGCCGCTCCAAAGATTCCGTGATCACAGCAGGTTGAATTCCGTAGAGCGCCGCACGATCGTAATCAATACGGATTTCGAGTTGTGGAATACGCACCTGCTTTTCGACTTGTAGGTCCACTAGTCCGGGGATGGTAGCAATTTGGCTGCGCAGTGACTCTGCGACTCCGCGCAGCGTGTCGAGATCAGCCCCATAGACCTTGAGCGCCAATTGCGCCCGCACGCCAGAAAGCATGTGGTCAAGCCTATGCGAAATCGGTTGGCCGATATTTATAGCGACAGGTAGGATAGAAAGGCGCGAGCGGATATCCGCAACTATATCTGTTTTAGCCCGCCCGGACTTGTCGAGATCGACTTCTATTTCAGACGAATGCACACCTTCCGCATGTTCATCCAATTCTGCCCGACCGGTTCTTCGCCCGACTGCACGGACCTCCGGCACCTCCAGAATGAGTTTTTCAGCAATCAGGCCTACACGATGGGATTCTGCTAATGAGATGCCGGGATTGAACAGCATCGAGATTGTGAAGGTGCCTTCGTTGAAGGGAGGCAGGAACGCGCGGGGCAGTGCAATGGCCGACCATGCAGCAATGACAACGGCAATTGCCGCCGTGGCCATGAGTGATTTCTGCCAGCGAAACACAACATGCAACGCTGCTTTGTTGCCACGTTTAAGCGTGCGAACCAACCAGCCTTCATGCTCATCCAAACGCTTCATGGATGGCAACAAATAATAGGCCATTACGGGTGTTAGTGTGATCGATACGACAAGGCTAGCAAGAATCGAGATGATGTAGGCTTGGCCGAGCGGGGCAAAAAGCCGTCCTTCAATGCCGGAAAGTGCGAACAGCGGCACGAACACCAAAATGATGATCATAGTCGCGTAAACGATGCCAGAGCGCACTTCTTGCGATGCGGAAATTACCACTTCGAAAGTTGAGCGCGGATTTCCAGCTTCCCTGTTTTCGCGCAAGCGGCGAAATATGTTTTCAACATCGACAACGGCATCGTCGACCAGCTCACCGATGGCAATTGCCAAGCCGCCGAGTGTCATCGTGTTAATCGAGAGCCCGAGCATTTTGAATACAATCGCCGTCACGAGAATTGAGACGGGAATTGCCGTCAATGAAATCAACGTCGTTCTTACATTCAGCAGAAATGCGAACAAAACGATGGCAACGACGACGATGGCTTCAACCAAAACCTTCTCAACGTTCTTCACCGACGTTTCGATAAAATCCGCTTGCCGGAACAGTATTTCGTCCGCGCGGATACCATCCGGCAGTGAGGCAGTGATCTCCTTCAAGGCGAGTTCGACATTGCGCGTTAACTAAACGGTGTCGACATCAGGTTGCTTTTCAACTGAGATGATGACGGAAGACTTGCCCATGTAGCCAGCCTCGCCGCGTTTCAACCGAGCACCAAATCCAACGTCGGCGACTTGATGCAGTTGTACGGTTTGAGCACCATTGCTTTTAACGACAACCTTGCGAAGGTCATCAAGGCTCAGTGTATTCCCGATGTTGCGGATGAGAAACTCGCGGGCAAACTGATCCGTGAATCCGCCGCCGGTATTGCCGCCAAAAGCTGTAATCGCAGTTTCTACTTCTTCAAGCGATACCCCGAGTGCACGCAGCGCTGCTGTGTTCGGCGCAACGCGGAATTGCCTGACTTCGCCTCCAATGGGTATGACTTGCGCCACACCTGAAATGGTCAATAAACGCGGACGTACCAAAAAGTCTGCGGCTTCGCGTAATTGCATGGGCGATACACCGTCCGGAGCTGTTAAAGCCACAAGCATCACTTGACCCATGATGGAACTAATTGGCCCCATTTGAGGCGTCACGCCTTCAGGCAACTGTGATGCGATGAGTGTCAGTTTTTCAGCAATTTGCTGCCGGTTGCGGTA
>JANPBE010000334.1:0-6903 GCA_031430295.1 Phyllobacterium sp. | reverse complement strand
ATCCAAATCGACGGCGCGTCAGACCATTTGGTTTCAGAAGCGATTTACCTGACTGATCCAGAAGGCAACGGCATTGAGATTTACGCCGACCGCAAACCGGAAGGCTGGAAGTGGGATGGCAAGAACGTCAAAATGGCTACTGAACGGCTGGATTTTCAAAACCTGCTCTCCGAAATTGCTGATGGCAAATCCGGCTGGCAAGGCGCGCCCGATGGCAGCATGATCGGCCATGTGCACCTGCGCGTCGGCAATGCGGAGGATGCCGAAAGCTGGTGGCACGAGGCGATGGGCTTTGACACAGTCGCTCATTACGGCGGCCAAGCGGTGTTTCTCTCAACCGGTGGCTATCATCACCATATCGGCGCGAATGTCTGGCAATCCAAAGGCGCAGGCAAACGCGATGTGGATCGCACTGGTCTGGGCTGGGTGGAGATGAAGTCTAAGGCTGGGGTTTCCAAGACGATGGAGGATCCGTGGGGAACGGAAATACGCGTTGTGCCAGCTTAATTACAGGTAAGCAGAAAGCGTGGCTACCATTATGGTGGGCCACGCTTTTGGTTTTGAATTGAAGTGTAACTAGTTAGATTATTCGCAGCGAAGAACCACGGTGGCGGCGTATGTGCCGGTTGGGTATGCGCCAGTTACCTTGGTAGCGGTCATGTTTACGGCTACGGTTGTTGTGCCAACGCTCAGTGGCCTCAAAGTGGTCTGACCGGCGGCCAAAACAGTCGCACCAGTTGTGCCATATGAAGCGGCAAATGTTGATGTGCCTGCTGTTGCTGGCTGTGTGTCAAACGCTGTTGGCGCATTAACAGTTACCGAGTAAGCCGTTGAAGTTGTTGCAAGTGTAGCCGTACCAGCCTGGCCACCTGCGTTAGTGGAAGACAATTGTGTCTGTCCAACGTTGGTAGCCAAAATACCGGCATCAACGATGGTGATCGCGCAGGTGTTATTGACACTGCCGTTGAAAATGACGTTGCCGGTTACAGCAAACGCTTGTGCTGGGGCGAGTAGTGCGCCTGCTACCAATGCTACTTTTACAAAATTCTTCATACCCTGTTTTCTCCGCTGTTGCCTTAGGCAATCATTTATTTTTCTCAATAAGCTCTTGAAGACTATTGGACTTTTTAGGTTGCCTGCGGGGCAAGTCACATGAATCCGACGGTCCTTAGATTTCGTAGTATTGCGTGAGACGGGTTGTAAGCGGTTTAAGCGGGCTAGTTAACAAAGTCTGAAATGGTGTTTTTTGGTGTCTAGGTAAATTTCAGGTAAACGACTTTTACTTAGTGTCGGCAGATCATTGTTGGCTGAGAAAACCAAAGGCGGCATCGCTGCCCAATATGTCTTGGTACAGCCTGCCTTTGAAAACCACCAAAAATCGCGGCGCGCCGTATGGGTTGCGCATTTGTTTTCTGATGGATCGCAGCTCGCGCGGCCATGCGGCTGCTTCCGACATATTCTGAAATGAGTGGACACTCACGCGCGTGAAGCCATAGCCTTTATCCGCGGCGGCGCGTTGAAATGCGCCGAGGTCATTGCGGTCAAATATACGGCAGGTGCTGCAATTGGCGGCGTCTATGTAGATGATGTAGGCATTGGAGCGGGCGGCTGCGGGCAGGGGTGATAATAATGCCGCAATTGCCGCAATAAACTGGCGTCTGTTCATGGCACTCACTCCGCTTTACGCACACTCGTAACGATGTATTGTAATTCCCGGATTAGATGGCCGTAAAGCCATTATCGACAAACAAATGTTTGCTGTCGTTAAGCGAATTTATCACCTGTTAATACTCATTTTAGTTTCTTGTTCTTTTGTGAAATAACACCCGCCGGGTGATAGCAGGTTGCTTATCATGTAGCTTGTGTCACCTTTTTTGTAAAAAACTAACGTTTTATCCATGTGATCTAATCTCCACACTAAACACTGTTTGTCGGGTCCAATCTCAGTAAAAGGATTACCCAAGGTGCGATTGAGTGTTGTCAAAAGCCAGTCGTCTGGTAATTCTGGTTTAGGATTACGTCTAGATTTTCGTAGTATGCCGACATCAAATGATATCGCTTCTACTACGTCCTTCCTGTCATTATTGTAATTGAACGACAGCCAAGTAAAAACGTCCGAGGGGATCTCGAATGTGAAACTTGAGTCATCATTGCTTACGTTTTGATAGGGGTAAACTTCAGTTATTGATTTTATTGGGTCGCCTAATCTCACTCTGTCGAATCCTACCGGATACGGTGAACCAGAAATAAACATATTTGCCGTTTGCGAAGTGAAAAGCTGTTGCCGCAAGTCCACGATTTGGATCTCTTTTTCTGAGATTGAATCTGAATTCGTTTTTTGAACTTGAATTATCTCTGAATTCAGGTTGTTCAATTGCATTTTGTAATTAGACGCATCGATTTTGGTTGCTGCAATTTCCACTGACAGTTTATCAAGTTCTTCTGTCTTTACTTCAAGCTTATTATTTACTGAAGCGACCATAGTTGGGACAATCCATGTGAACGTAATTCCGGTGCAAACTGTCATAACTGCAACTGCTGTGGTCACGCTCAATATAACTGGATGATCCGATGCTTTTGTCAAGTTTACCCTCTAAACTCACGTGGAGTTAAATTACAGATTTTACCGATATTTTGAAAGTAATAAGCACCGCCTTTACCCATCTCGGATCTCGCACGCTAATGAATTGCGACCAATTACTCAACCTTTGATATCTGTGTGTGCTTTCCAATCATGGTAATACCTATAGCCCCATTCAAATTTGCTTTTTCGTATTCGTGTGTATTCGGTAAAATTGTAGAGGCGTATAGTGTTTCATATCGCCGTAAAGCCATTATCGACAAACAAATGCGTGCCGGTGATAAAACTAGCGTCATCGGAGGCGAGGAACAGCGCGGCGCGGGCGACGTCTTCTGGTTCGCCCATGCGTCCTTGCGCGGCGATGATTGCAGCGTCTGAAACATCCACGCCAAGCTTTGCCAAGTCTGCCACTTCGCGGTTGCCATGCGGTGTTCTGATAAAGCCGGGGCAGACTGCATTGCAGCGGATATTCTTATCACGGAACTCAACCGCGATGGCGCGGGCGAACATGTGAACCGCGCCTTTGGTGGTGTCATAGAGCACTTCATTTGGCGTGCCAGCCACCGCTGAAATCGAAGATGTGCAGACAATTGCGCCGCCGCCTGCGGCAATCATTTGCGGTAGCACAGCCTTGGTCATCAAGAACATGGATTTAACGTTGACGTCATGCAGCCAGTCCCATTCCTCTTCGGTTGTTTCCAAGAATGGTTTGATGACAATGGTTCCGGCATGGTTGAAAAGCACTGTGACAGGCCCGTAAGCCGCGCTGATTTTTGTGACTGCGGCGTTCACCTCGTCCGACTTGGAGACATCTGCAACGGCAAACATAGCCTCGCCGCCAGCAGCGATAATTTCTGCCACTGTCTCTGCCGCTGCTTGCGCGTTACGGTCAATGATGCCTACCTTGGCACCCTCAGAAGCAAACAGCTTCGCCGCCGCCCCGCCCATGCCGGTGGCGCCGCCCGAGATGATCGCGATTTTGTTGGCGAGGCGTTTGGTCATAATGGCTCCTATCTTCGATTAAGGTAACGAGGAAGTTTACGAATTGCTAGATGGGGAAAGTCTAGCTTAACGATTGTCTTCGTGGGATTGCTGCTAGCCTCTATCTACGTACAAGGACCGGCGTCATTGAATTGTTTTGGTGTTGGCAATTTTGAAGATTGTGATATTGGAAGACACTGTTTTTCTTATTCTTTTTGCATTTCGAGTTCAGAGATTTCCCCATTATGACAGATATTTTTTACGACTTGACTGAGTTGTACTTAGGATCATTTAGTAAGCTGAAATATTATGGCATTGCTCGTGTTGTTGCTGAACTCGCTTATGATCTGAAGGCGTTGAACCCAAAAGTTCGGTTTGTTGTTTATGACGAAACACGGCGCGGACTGTTTGAAATCCAACCGTTGCTGGGAAAATCAAGCGCGAATGGATTGATATCATTGGGTCTCCCGCGTCGCGGAATCCCATTGCGTTTGCGTACTACTCATGAAAACGCTTCCACTTTGAAAGCCAAATTCAACGACGTCTCGCGGTATGTGACGACCAAGGCCAATCATTTCCGGTTTCCAGATTTTTCTCATTATCTCACACGGATCATTGACGCTGAGGGAGTGTTGATCTCCGCAGCCAGGCCAAAATTTTTAGCAGATTTGTGTGACTTCTTGGCGGAAACCAGCCCGGGACTTTCTGTGCATGCCATTTTACATGACATGATACCACTGCATGACTATTATCCCAGCCCGTCTCGCTTCCAGAGTAATTTTCGTTTTGACAATGCTCGTATATTGCATCGTGCAGGAAAAATTGTACCTGTTTCAAACTATTCAAAACTTCAAGTCGAGTGGGCCATTGCAGAAGGATTCTTGAAATTACCAAAGTCTGACGCAGTGGTGCAACTTTGTCATGAATGCCGCTCCGACGGACAGGATCCAGACATTGCGTTGCCGGATCGTGACTATATCATTGGCGTGGGCATCACGCTCGGGCGGAAGAATTTGGATGTCGTTTTGAAGGCTATGGAGATATTGCTGGCTGCCGGCAAAATACCTCCGCTTTTAGTCATTGCTGGAACAAAACGTATGCGCACCCGCAGCAGCATCGAGAAGGGACGGTTCGCTGCACTTTTGCCGCATGTGCGGTTTGAAATCAGCCCGTCGCAGGCCAATCTCATTGAGCTTTATAAAAATGCGATGGCAACAGTAATGCCGAGCAAGCTAGAGGGATGGGGATTGCCATTAGGCGAATCTCTTTGGCTAGGAACTCCGGCAATTGCCTCACCAAATTCTTCCTTACCCGAGGTTGGCCGTGACTTGGCTGTCTATTTTGAACCTGACAACGCCGAGAAGCTTGCGGCGATATTAGAAAATTTTCAAAATGATAAGGTGTGCTATGCCGCTCTCAAAGCACGGATTTCTGCGGCTAAGTCCAGCTTGCGAACTTGGCGTGATGTTGCAAATGACCATCTGGCGTTGGCCAATCAGGTGCTAGCCGTTACCTGATTATGGTGGTTTGGTGCTTGCGAGTTTCCTATCCAAACACCCGCGCAAATATCGTATCCACATGCTTCGTGTGATACGCCAAATCGAACTTTTCGCGGATTTCTTCCTCTGAGAGGGCAGCGCGGACTTCTTTGTCGGCTAGCAATTCTGTCAGGAAGTCTGCGCCTTGTTCCCATACGCGCATGGCGTTGCGCTGGACGAGGCGGTAGCTGTCTTCGCGGGATACTCCAGCTTGCGTCAGTGCCAAGAGAACACGCTGCGAATGGACTAGGCCTTTGAATTTGTTCATGTTTTTAAGCATGTTTTCCGGATAGACCAGCAACTTATCAATCACCCCTGTGAGGCGGGACAGCGCGAAATCGAGCGTGATTGTCGCGTCGGGGCCGATCATGCGCTCGACGGAGGAGTGCGAAATATCGCGCTCGTGCCATAGCGCGACGTTCTCCATCGCGGGCATGGCAAACGAGCGCACCATGCGTGCTAGACCCGTAAGGTTTTCCGTCAGCACTGGATTGCGCTTATGCGGCATGGCGCTTGAGCCTTTTTGGCCCGGAGAGAAATACTCTTCGGCTTCCAAAACTTCAGTGCGCTGCAAGTGGCGGATTTCGGTGGCGAGGCGCTCGACGCAGGACGCAATAACGCCAAGTGTTGCAAAATACATGGCATGGCGGTCACGCGGGATGACTTGCGTGGAGACGGGTTCTGCGGCCAGCCCCAAGGCTTTGGCGACATGCTCTTCCACACGCGGGTCAATATTGGCGAATGTGCCGACCGCGCCTGAGATGGCGCAGGTTGCTATTTCCTTGCGGGCATTGACAGCCGCTCACGGCAGCGCGAGAACTCGGCGTAGGCCAGCGCCAGCTTGATGCCGAAGGTTATTGGCTCGGCATGAATGCCATGGCTGCGGCCGATGGTGACCGTATCTTTATGCTCATAAGCACGCTTTTTCAGCGCTGCCAACAGCCCGTCAATATCTGCCAACAACAGGTCTGAAGCGCGGGATAGCTGCACCGCAAAGCAAGTGTCCAGCACGTCAGAAGAGGTCATGCCTTGATGGATAAAGCGGCTGTCGGGGCCAACGAACTCGCCGAGATGCGTTAAGAAGGCGATGACATCATGCTTGGTGACGGCTTCGATTTCGTCAATCTTGGCGACATCGAACGTCGCAGCGCCGCCTTTTTCCCAGATGGTCTTGGCGGCTTCTTTCGGTATCACGCCTATTTCGGCAAGTGCGTCGCAGGCGTGCGCTTCGATTTCGAACCATATGCGAAAGCGGGTCTCTGGAGACCAGATGGCGACCATTTCCTTGCGTGAGTAGCGCGGGATCATTGGCTCGTCTCCATGTTTTGTTGCTGCGTTGAGGGCGCTCTAACAGAAGCTTTGTGGAATCTCAAATGCGCTTCTTTGCAAAAAGCCAACTTGCCCCCAGTAATCCGATGAGCCCAATCGGAAAATAGTTGCGGAGCGCCAGAACTAGAAATTGGTAGCAGGCCGATAGAATCGTAAACACTGTCTCGAATATCAGTCGTTTAGACAGATGATCATCGTGCCATTGTGAATAATATTCCTGAAATTGGTAAGCAAATAGCAGGGCCGTGACGCTGACCGTCGCTCCGCACAAAATAATGAACGCGGCGGCGAAGCGCTGGGTGGGGAGCCATTTATCGGGGGTGAGGTATAGAAATGCGCGGGAAAGCGGGTAGGCCAGCAATGCGCCAAGGCTGAAAATCAACGCCAATTTATCGGCGTTAGAAGCCATGGCCCGCCCTTGCATAGCAAGGCTGACGACGGCGCTAAACGTGTTCACTGCAGACCACGCGATTG
>JANPBE010000333.1:0-2526 GCA_031430295.1 Phyllobacterium sp. | reverse complement strand
GGAATGACGGCTTTTCAATGACGATCCCCGCTGGACCTTCATTACCAACCTGCTAACATACCCAATAAGGGACACTAAACAGGAGCTTTTCATGGATACCAGAGCACTTCTCATCTTTCTCGCAATTGGCCTCGTCGCCGGTTATCTCGCCAGCTATTTCGTCGGCGGTGGCGGCCTTGTGCGCTATCTTCTCACCGGCATCATCGGCGCGTTTGTCGGCGGCTATCTATTCGGTGCGTTGGGCATCAACATTGGCGGGAACCCTTTGCTTTCGCAAATTATCACGTCAACAGTCGGCGCAGTGATCGTTGTCGTTATCGCTCGTATGTTGGGCTAACTATAAGCTAAAGGGACAAAGCAAAATGGACCAACCAATGGGAATTATGGCAATGCCGGGAACCGGCTTTTTTGGCATGTTGCTGATTGGCTTTCTGGCGGGTTGGTTCGCCGAGCGCGCCATGAATAAGCATCACGGGCTGCTCACCAACATTCTCGTCGGTATCGCCGGTTCGTTCGTTGGCGGCGGCCTGGCCAGCCTTGCCGGGTTCCAATATTATGGGTTCTTGGGCAATCTGATTATCTCAACCATTGGCGCAGTGCTGATACTATGGTTCTTTGGTCGGCGCGAACAGACCCCGCGAATTTAATCCAGAAATAGGTCAAACAAACCGGTCCTTCGTCTTAAGGGCCGGTTTTTCTACGAACCGCCACGATAAATAGGCCAGCGGCAGCAAAATTACCAATGCTGCAAACGCCAGCGTTAGTGGGCCAAATGTTGGATTGTGCAGAAGCAATGTCTGCTGCAAAGGCCAGCCATAGATATAAACACCGTAAGATAAATCATTGCGGTCGGTGAATGTGCTCAAAAAACCAAAGCGAAATTTGCCCAGCATCAAGGCCGCATAGCCCGTTGTGACAATGAGAAAATGCGGCAACACGGGAAGGTGAAAATAGATGGATAAGGCAGTGCACATGGCCAGCGCGGCCAGTACATCCAAGCGCACCGCAATCTTATCGCGCAAGTGCCACGCCATAACACCAATCCAAAACGAGAATGAAAAGCGCGCGATGTGGTCAACAAAATGAGCATCATTGTAGGCTAACCCGCGTAGTATCCAAAGTCCGGATACCAGTAGTATGGCTACTGTGACCTGCAACGCCGTAACTAATTTTGTACGCACCACAAATGCCATCACCAATGCCAGCATAATGTAGCAAATCACTTCATACTTCAGCGTCCAAATCGGAACATTCACTTCACCTGCCAGTGGCATCGCATCAAACACACCGGGAATAGTACCGCTTCCGGCGAGGCCGATTAGAATTTTCGCAAAATAGCTGCGACCGGCGCTAGCCATTATTTCGCCAAATGACGAGGTGGACACGAATAACGCCATGGCCAAAAACACCAGTATTGTCGCCATAATTAGTCCGGGATAAATCCGGAAAAATCGGGCCGCGCCAAAGGCAATCACACTTGGCCGCCGGTCAAAACTCGCCGCCACTAACATGCCAGAAACGGTGAAAAACACGTGCACCGCGTGTGCCCCAAGCGGATAACCGGTCAGCGCTTCTAACGGCTGTAACACAGCCATGCCTCCCACGATGATGTACGAATGCGAGACCACCACCGCCATCGCCGCCATAAGGCGTACCAGACCAAAGCTGTTTTTGCCCGCTGACGCAAAATCCGAAATCATAGTCATTTTGATGCGGGCCTTTATGTTTAACTCGCCGCAGGCGTAGCGCAAACTTGTAAATTATCCGTATTGCGTGCCCTGCGTCACTGTCATGCACTTGCTGCACTCGACAGATGCGCGGGCAGGACATAAAAGGGCGCAGCAGGAGTTTTCATGGTCACTGTTCTTGATAATACGTCTGGTCTAAAGCCACGCCACCCTGAAAAGGCCAACCGGCCCGATACAGAAATTTTGAAGAAGCCAGACTGGATTCGCGTGCGTGCGCCAGTGTCAAAAGGCTATGCCGAAACCCGCGAAATCGTGCGTTCTAACAAGCTCGTCACCGTCTGCGAAGAGGCAGGCTGCCCCAACATTGGCGAATGCTGGGATAAAAAACACGCGACATTTATGATTATGGGCGAAGTCTGCACCCGCGCTTGCGCCTTCTGCAACGTGCGTACCGGTATGCCTGATCCGCTCGATAACAACGAAGCCGAACGTGTCGCCAAAGCTGTGTTCCAAATGGGTCTGTCGCATGTTGTCATCACCTCAGTGGACCGCGATGATTTGGCCGATGGCGGGGCTCAGCATTTTGCCGATGTCATCACCGCCACCCGCGAAGCCTCGCCCAACACCACTATCGAAATTCTAACGCCGGATTTCTTGCGCAAAGAAGGCGCGTTAGAAATCGTAGTGAAAGCGCGGCCTGATGTGTTCAATCACAATCTGGAAACTGTGCCGTCCAACTATCTCACGGTTCGGCCCGGTGCGCGCTATTTCCACTCCATCCGCCTTTTGCAGCGCGTGAAGGAAATGGACCCCTCCATGTTCACCAAGTCCGGCATTA
>JANPBE010000332.1:0-12557 GCA_031430295.1 Phyllobacterium sp. | reverse complement strand
AAAAACACATCAACATTTGTGACCATTCTCCAGCGTCACAGCTCTGGATTCCGGGTTCGGCTCCGCCGCCCCGGAATGACGGTTCGTGGGTTGGTAGCGCAAAAGCAGGAGGCTAAGTGATGGACGCTAAGTCAAACGTACTCTCCCGCTTGCGCGAAGCATTGCAAGTCTCCGGCGATGATAAAGCTCGCAAGGCCGCAGTTGCCGCGCGCTTAAAATCCGCGCCTGTTGGCATCATCCCTGCTCGCGGGCAATTGCCGGATAAGGAACGCATCGCGCTGTTTTTGGACCGCGTTTCGCGTGTCAACGTTACGGTGGCAAAAGTGAAATCACTTGATGGCGTGCCCAAGGCTGTGACCGAGTATTTGCGAGACCGCAACCTCCCAGCCACCATCATCCACGGCGGCGATAAACACTTCTCCGCGATGAACTGGAAGGCGCAAAAAACGCTCGAAGTGAAGACCGGACCATCGGACGGCAAGGACGAAAACGGCCTGTCTTTCGCCTACGGCGGCATTGCCGAAACCGGCACGCTGATGCTGGTTTCCGGCGCGGATAACCCGACCACAATCAACTTCCTGCCGGAAAATCACATCGTGGTTTTGGAGGCGTCCAGCATTGCGGGCGACCTAGAAACCCTCATGGAGCGCCTGCGCCAAACATACGGCAAAGGCAAAATGCCCCGCACGGTGAACCTCGTCACGGGGCCTTCGCGCTCGGGCGATATTGAGCAGACGATATTGTTAGGGGCGCATGGTCCACGTGCGGTTCATCTGGTGCTGGTGGGGTAAAATCTGGTTTTCATTGTGTGGTTTTGTGATAGTCTAACCGAGATTTCGGATGCGAGGATGAACGCCATGAACCAAATTTTGAGCAAGGCCATCAGTGACGTTTCTGCCTTGTCCGAAGCGGACCAGAACGAAATTGCGCTGGAAATGATTGATTTGGCAGCACGCAAGCGGATTGAGGCGATGTTGGCCCGTTCGGAAGAACTGGGCGGCTATACTTCCTCCGAGCAGTTTTTTACGGAATTAAGGGCGCGGTATGCGGGGTAAAGTCCTTTGGCCGCGCATTATCTCGCCCTCGGTGGGCGAGAATGGAATTTCTTAGGTTTAGCATCTTCGCTAAGCCTTAGAAATTCCAAGAGCGGGGGTATCGTCTGCTCGATTTTGGGGAGTTTCGGCGGCGCCGAGGTATCCCCTCTCTTGAAATATCTAAGGCTTAGCAAGGGCTAAACCTAAGATATTTCATTCTCCCCCGCGTGGGGGGAGATAGCGCTCAAATCAACCCCACCCAAGCGTTGGCAATACGCCGTCCCACATCATCCGCCATAGGCCCGTGCTTCGCCGCCTCACTTGGAAACCGATGCGCCCAATCTGGATCCTTCTTTTCAATCCCATCGGCGAAGCGTTCGTTCCAATTGGTTACCAGCGGGCGGTCGGCATCGAAGTGGAACTGGATGCCGTAGGCGGCGCGGTGGACGCGGAAGGCTTGGTTGGGGGTGGCGTCATTGGCGGCGAGGCGCACCGCGCCATCCGGCAGCGTGAACGTATCATCGTGCCATTGAAAAATCGGGAAGTCAGACGGCAGCGCGGCCATGACGGGGTCGGTTGCGGCTTCGTCTGTCAGCTTAATGTTTTGCCAACCAAATTCCGGCGCGGTGCCGATGAGGTTGGTCGCGCCGAAAGCACGGGCCAAAATCTGGCTGCCTAAGCATATGCCAAGCGCGGCTTTATCATGCTCCGCAAAGCAGCGCATGAGGCCGGCAAGATGCGGCAAATAGGGGTGAATATCGTCGGCCACCGCATTTTGCCCGCCGCCGAGCACGACAATCGCATCATGCTGCGAACAATCATCCGGCAGCGCCTCGCCTAAGTAAGGTTTGCGATAGTCCCGCGTCGCGCCCGCTTCATTCAGCGCATCGCAAACTTGACCGAGGCCGGTGGAATCAAAATTTTGAACAATAAGAACGTGCATGAGTGCTGCTTTTAGAATTCGTCTTGGTGTTGCCTGAGACTGGTCTATAGTCGCCTTATTATGGTTAACAAAGGATAAATTGTGGCGCTGCAAAATCGTGTTAATCCGTTTGGCACACTCTGCGACGTTGCTGCGCGCGGCACGATGATGGGCAATCGCGGCGGGCGCATCCATGATCCGGCCACGAAGGTAATTACCCGCCGCTGGGCGTCAAAGCGCTGGATTTGCTGCGTCTGTGCCTTCAGAGGCCGCCAGCGCACGGTGATGGGCGCTGGCTACACGGAGCTCTTTTTTCTCGATGAAGTGACCGCACTGGCGAGCGGCCACCGCCCTTGCGCCGAATGCCGCCGTGCTGACTTTGTTCAGTTTTCAAAACTCTGGTGCGATGCTGTTTCGGGTGGCGTGATGCCGAAGGCGGGTGACATGGACAATGTGCTTCACCACGAACGAGCCGTTTCCGGCGTAGGACTAATTGCAATTTCTACGGACGAACTAAAAGCGCTGCCTGATGGCACGATGGTTGCGTTCGGCGACACGGCTTATGCGATGCGAAATGGATTGGCGCTGCGATGGCATTTTGAGGGCTATGAGAAAACTGTGCTGCTTGATACAGGCCACGCTCAATTGCTCACGCCCCCTGCCCTCGTCAAAGTCTTGAAAGCAGGCTATCAGCCGCGTTGGCATTCATCTGCGGAGGTTTGATTTGCGCGCGAACTATAAAATGCAGCGGCTGTTTGTTGATGCGGATTTGAGCGCTGGCGGCAGCGTTGCGGCCACTGCCGAGCAGTTCAATTACCTCACCAACGTGCTGCGCATGGGTGAGGGCGACCATATTTTGTTGTTCAATGGCCGCGATGGCGAATGGCGAGCGCGACTTACGTTCGAGTCAAAGAAAAAGCTATCACTTACCATTGTTACCCAAACGCGAGAGCAGACACCGCTGCCGGACTTACACTTTCTGTTCGCGCCGCTGAAAGTGGGGCGGCTAGATTATCTCATCCAAAAATCTGTCGAGATGGGCGCAGGCGTTATCCAGCCCGTCATCACCCAGCACACGCAAAACCATCGCGTGAGCGTGGACAAGCTGCAAGCCAACGCACTGGAGGCTGCGGAGCAGTGCGGAATATTAGCGCTTCCACATGTTTGTGCGCCACTCAAGCTCGATATGCTTTTGGGCACATGGGACATTTCCCGCCGCATCATTTTCTGCGATGAGGATCACACCACGCAAAACCCTGTGTCAGCCTTGACTAACATAAAGGAAAAACAACTCGCTGTGCTTATCGGCCCTGAAGGTGGTTTTTCGGACGATGAGCGCTCGCTGCTGCGCGGTCTGCCCTTCGTCACCGCCATCCCGCTTGGTCCGCGAATTTTGCGCGCAGATACAGCGGCAGTTGCGGCGATGGCTGTGGTGCAGACAGTGATTGGGGACTGGAAGTAGCCGCAGGCTACATTTTGCGACGGCGCACTCACGCCGCACGCATCGCGCATCCTATCCGCACGGTTTCCGCACGCGCGGCGTATCGAGTCTGGGCGCATGGCGTATCAACTTCGACCGCTTCCCGATCCATCATTTTGGTCAGCCTCCAATCAAATAATTTCACTTGAACTTCTTGGCCCATCACGCCATGTGGTTGGTGCAAAACACCGGCGGCCTTGACCCGCCGAGGGGAGAGATCATGGCACGCGACACGACCGACATCACGCCGATTGAAGGCGCGCAGGATTTGATTGACTGGATTGCGGCTGGTGAAAAGCCAAAATCCAAGTGGCGGCTTGGCACCGAACATGAAAAATTCCCATTTTATCCCGATGGCAACAAACCCGTTCCTTACGAAGGACCGCGCGGCATTAAGGCCATTTTAGATGGTATGCAGGCCATGCTGGGCTGGGAGCCTATCCTTGATGAAGGCAACATTATCGGCCTTGTGGAACCCACCGGCATGGGCGCGATTTCGCTGGAACCGGGCGGGCAATTTGAGCTTTCCGGCGCGCCATTAGAGACTTTGCACCAGACCTGCCGCGAGGCCAATGCGCATTTATCCCAAGTGCGGGAAATCGCAGAACCGTTAGGAATCAAGTTCTTAGGCATGGGCGGCAGCCCGAAATGGACCCTAGACCAAACGCCGCGTATGCCGAAATCGCGCTATAACATTATGTCCAACTATATGCCGAAGGTTGGCACAAAAGGTTTGGATATGATGTACCGGACCTGCACAATTCAGGTCAATCTGGATTTTTCCAGCCAAGACGACATGCGCCGCAAGATGCTGACGTCGATCAAATTGCAGCCGCTTTCCACCGCGCTTTTCGCCGCCTCGCCTTTCACCGAAGGCAAGCCAAATGGCTTCCAATCCTGGCGCGGCGATATTTGGAGCGACACGGACAACAACCGTTCTGGTGTGCCGACTTTCCTGTTCAACAACTCGTTTGGCTACAGTGATTATGTCGAATGGGCGTTGGATATTCCGATGTATTTCGTGCTGCGCGACGGGCGTTATCACGATGCCACGCATGTCACATTTCGCCAGTTCATGAACGGCGCACTGCGCAAAGAAGTGCCGGATGGAATGCCCAATATGGGTGATTGGACCAACCATTTGGGCACGCTTTTCCCGGATGTCCGGCTCAAGCGCTTCTTGGAAATGCGCGGCGCAGACGGTGGTCCGTGGCGCAGAATTACCGCGCTTCCGGCCTTCTGGGTGGGCCTGCTTTATGATGAGGATGCGCTATCGGCCGCTGAAGAGCTTACCAAAGACTGGCGCTATGATGATGTCATGCACCAGCGGAAAACCGTTCCTGTTCAAGGACTTAAGACGCCGTGGCGCGATGGTACGCTTCTGGATGTCGCCCGCGAAGTGGTCAAAATCAGCCGTCAGGGTCTCAAAAATCGTGCCCGATTAAACGCTGATGGCTTTGATGAATCCGTGTTCCTATCGCCGATGGAAGAGGTTGTCGCGCGCGGCTCTACGATGGCCGAACTGATGCTCAACGAGTATAATTCCGTCTGGGGCCGCAGCGTGGAACCGGCGTTTATGACCTATGCTTATTGACAAAACGTGTGTATTATTTTACACAAGGATAGTTGAATGGAACGCGACAGCCGGAAGATAATCAAGTTACTTGAGGCAGATGGATGGGCGTTGATTGGCGTGACCGGCTCGCATCATCATTTCAAACATCCGATTAAGTTTGGAAAAGTTACGGTGCCACATCCGAAGAAAGACATGCCTGTCGGAACTGTCAGGTCCGTACTAAAATTGGCTGGACTTTTGAAAGCGAACTGAATCCCATGCGCTATATTGCTCTTATCCATAAAGACCCCGACAGCTGCTATGGCTTAAGCTTCCCGGATTTCCCCGGCTGTATTTCTGCTGGTGATACTCTTGATGAAGTAGTCGCCAATGGCGTCGAGGCGCTGTCTGGCCATGTGGCCATGATGGAAACGGATGGTGATGCGATACCCTCCCCCCGTACTCTCGAAGAGATTGTAACTGACACCTCCTTAAGTGAGGATGTGGAAGGCGCTGTATTGTCGGCTGTTCCTTTGGTGCGTGATCGTGGTTCATCCACCCGCATCAATGTGTCACTTGATTTGGGACTGTTGGAAGCCATTGATAATGCAGCAAAAAATCGCAAGCAAACTAGATCAGCGTTTCTTGCTTCTGCTGCACGGCGTGAAATATTAGACCAATTTTAGCTACTTGCCAAAATCATCTCCGCCGCTTTTTCCGCAATCATAATCGTCGGCGCGTTGGTGTTTCCGCCTACCAGGCGCGGCATGACTGAGGCATCGACGACCCGCAAACTGGTCAGTCCGCGCACCTTCAAATCCGGTCCGACTACGGCTGTTTCATCGTCGTGAGCGCCCATTTTGCAGGTGCCAACGGGGTGGTAAACCGACTCGGTTTTGTTGCGGATGAATTGGATAATATCATCGCGTGAAGTCACTTCAGCGCCCGGCTCAATTTCCTTTTTGCGATGCACATCGAAAGCAGGGGCATTCAATATTTGGCGCGAAAGGCGGAAGGCTTCGAGCATCATGTCCATATCGCGCTCGGTCGAAAGATAGTTCGGATCTATCAATGGGGCGTCGTTTGGATCGCTACTAGCAAGGCGAATTGACCCGCGACTTTCGGGATAAAGATTGCAGGCATGCAGCGCGTAGCCATAGCCAAACGCCGTCGTTCGCCCATGGTTTTCGATGCGGGCCGGGAGAAAATGCCATTGAATATCAGGGAGTTGGCTCGCGAATTTTGATCGCGCGAAGCCGCCAGCTTCCGCCACATTAGAGGCGAAACCGCCTCGGCCTTTCATCAAATACTTGGGCAATTCAGCCCCCATTTTTAGCATCGCCCATGGCGCGATGGCATAGCTATCGCGAGTTTTGGCGGTGACTTGCACGATAATATCCGGATGATCTTGCAGATTTTCTCCAACGCTTGGAAGGTCCAAAACTGTTGAAATTTTACGCTCGTTGAGATGCGCCGCAGGGCCGACACCGGATAACATCAACAGCTGAGGCGAGTTTATAGCGCCGCCGCAAAGCAGAACTTCATGGCTGGCAATGATGATTTCGGTGTCACCGCCACTCGCTATTTCCACACCCACTGCCCGTTTGCCGTCAAAGACAATGCGCCGGACTTGCGTGCCCGTCAGCGTGGTTAGATTAGGTCTGGCATGAACTTCCGCGAAGAATGTCGCGGCTGTGGAACCACGGCGGCCTTTGCGCGTGGTGGTTTGATAGAGGCCGACTCCGAGCTGATTTTCGCCATTGAAATCAGTGGTTTCCGGCAATTGCACTTGCCTACCCGCCTCCACAAATACACGCGAAAGCGGGTTTACATCGGGATTGTCAGACACAGACAGCGGCCCGTCAGCGCCGTGAAACGCTGATGCACCGCGCACATTACCTTCGGATTTTTTGAACAGCGGCAGCACGGATTTCCAATCCCAGCCCGCAGCACCCATCGACGCCCACTCGTCATAATTTTGAGCTGCGCCGCGAATGTAGCACATGGCATTGACGGAACTGGAACCGCCCATCACCTTGCCGCGCGGCCAGAACAGTTTGCGGTTGTTCAAATGTTTCTGCGGAACGGTGTCATAATTCCAGTTGATGCCCTGAAGACGAGCCAATACGGCAAGGCCAAATGGTATATGTATCAATGGGTTGCGGTCCTTGCCGCCTGCTTCGATAACGCACACAGAGACCTTTGGATCGGCTGATAATCGATTTGCCAACACAAGCCCTGCGGAGCCTGCCCCAATAACTATGTAGTCAAACTCCCGGCTGCCGGACATTTTTTTAGCTCCCACTTATGTTCTTATTTTAACACCACTATATGCGCTCTTGCGTAAGTGAACAGTCTGTTGTTCGATGGCTTACGAAACACATTCTTGAGGAACCAAACCATGTTGTCGATGATTGATATGTTTAACCAAGCTGGTGGCGGCAATGCCGCAAAGCAAATGGCAAAGCAGTTTGGCATCTCGGAAGAGCAGACTCAGGCCGCCATTGATGCGCTCATGCCCGCACTCTCCATGGGCCTCAAGCAAAACGCCGGCAACAGTGCCGATATGGGCAAGCTTATGCAGGGCATGATGGCTAGCGGACAGGCTGATTATTTTGATAATGTCGCCAAAGCGTTCAATCCGGCGGGCGTATCCAACGGCAATGCCATTCTCGGCAATTTATTTGGCTCCAAAGATGTTTCCCGTGCGGTTGCTGCCCAAGCGGCACAAGCTACGGGCGTTGGACAGGATATTTTGAAGCAAATGCTGCCGGTTCTCGCCTCCACGATGATGAGCGGCATGTTCAAGCAATCCACTGGCCAAATGAATGCTGTTGGCGGCGCGGGTGGCAATGTGTTTGGCGATGTTATTAAAGAGATGATGAAAAATGCTGGACAAGCAGGCGGCCAACAGGCCGCGCCAAGTGCCGGAGCTAATCCTTGGGGCGATATTCTCAAAGATGTTTTGGGCGGTGGCGCGCAGCAACAGCAGACCGCACCAAGCGCTGGCGATAATCCGCTTGGCAATATTTTGAAGGATATATTGGGTGGCGGCGCTGCCAGCCAGCCACAAGCGGCTCCAACTGGAACCGATAATCCACTCGGCAATATCTTGAAGGATATTCTCGGTGGTGGTGCGGCCGGACAAGCGAACCAGCAGGCAGGAAATAATCCGCTCGGCGATATTTTGAAGACAATTTTGGCAGGCGGTGCAGGCGGACAAACCCAAGCGGCACCAACGGGCGGTGATAATCCACTGGGCAATATCCTCAAAGATATTTTGGGCGGCGGGCAAGCAGAAACCCAAGCCTCAGCGCCAGCGGATAATCCATTTGGTAAAATGTTTGAGACGGGCAAGAAGACTCAAGACAGCTATCAAAAGGGCCTTGAATCAATTTTTGACCAATATATTAATGGCATGAACCGCTAATTTCGGTGCGAAAAAACCCGGCTGTGCGGGGGACTGCAACAGCCGGGTTAGGTGGCAGGCAACCGGGGGTGCCGGGGAATATACGCCTGCGGGAACAAAACTATTTGATGTAGCAGGCGACCGTTTCACTGCGGTTTCCAGCAGCCAAGCGCGAAAGGCGGATCGTCGGATCGACATAGGTCGGGCTATCCAGCGCCACGAACAAGTCCGAACGGCGCAGGCCGATATCCGCCAGTTCAAGATCACTCATCTCGCCAAGCTGGTACATTTCGCGGCGATTTTTGAACGCTTGAAATAAGGCTGCGACTTTTTCCACGGTGCGGGTAGCAAAATTGGTGATGGCAGTTGGCGCCGATGTTGGCGCTGATGTGGTTTCCCGGCAATCGATCGTGGTCATAATAGTGATCCTTCTAAGAACATCTGCACAAAGACAATGGTTTCCCGCCGCGTGACGGGAGGGGCCACACGTTTGAGGGTTCTGATAAAGGGCTGACTTTCAGCCGGTTATGCTTTTGCAGTGTTTCCAAACATATAGATTCTCATTGATTTAACAAACGAATGTTTCTAATGGTTATCATCATTATTTGTTATGTGAATTGGAACGCCCTATGGCCAGCCCGCTTGATCTCGACCAGCTACAGACATTCGTTGCCATTTCTGATGCGGGGTCGTTCACCCGCGCGGCAGATGAGGTGCACAAAACCCAGTCTGCTGTTTCTATGCAGATGCGGCGCTTGGAGGATCGCATTGGTCGCCCTCTGTTTGAGAAAGACGGGCGCACCAACAGGCTGACGGAAGATGGCGAGCGGCTGCTCAACTTTGCTCGCCGCATGTTGCGCCTCAATACCGAAACCGTGGCTGCCTTTGATGACACCAAGCTGGAAGGCCACATCCGCATCGGTATGCCGGATGATTATGCCGACCGTTTTCTGCCTGAAATTATGGCGCGTTTTGCCCGCTCCAATCCGCGCGTGGAACTCACCATTATTTGCGAGCCGACCGTCAATTTGGTTGAACATATAAATCGCGGTGCGCTGGATTTGGCACTTATCACCCATATGCCGGAACAAGGCTATTCCGAAATTGTGCGGCGCGAGCCACTGCTGTGGGTTACATCGGCCAACCATAATGTGCATGAAGAACCCGTGCTGCCGTTGGCGTTCGGGCGGCCCAATTGCATCTGGCGGCTTCATGCCGCCGAAGCGCTAAACGCCATGAAGCGCGACCATCGTGTGCTGTTCACCTCATGGTCCGCCACCGTCATCACCGCCAGCGTGCTAGCGGGTTTAGCGGTCTCCGTTTTGGCCGAATGCTCGCTGCGCCCGGGAATGCGCGTGCTTGGCGAGGCAGACGGGTTTATGAAATTGCCCGACGTAGAAATCGGTCTCATTCGCACCCGCGCTCGCCGCTCCCCCATTGTGGAAGCCATGGCCCAGCATATTCTGGAAAGCCTTGATAATCTTTCACAACCGGGTTTTGAGGCGGAAATTCGGGTGAAACGGAACGGAAGCGGGTTGCAGCCACGATGGTGAGGCTGCGTTGTCTAGGCTGTTAGCTGTTGAAACTCTTTCACCAGTTTCTGTGCGGCGGCTTCACTTCCTAATGGACGGGAGTTTAGTGCAGAGGCGCCGCTCAAGTTGATAACAGCATACCAATCATCCGGCCCGTCAGACTGATCTTGGCGGCGGGTTGAAATTGAACTTATATCGTTATTGCGATACACTTGCTTTGTTTTGCCCCACAAAAAATGACGCTCAACAAAGATAAACCCGTTTTCAAAAATCAACTTGCCGCTAGGCGCAATCAGGCCCGCATAAAGCACCCCTGCACCCACTGTCATGCCGCCCAAAATGATAAACCCGAAGAAAGGGCTGGTGATGTTCAAGGGCCATACGCCACGCCACAGCTCATAAGGAGCCATTATTAGCGCGAAAAGTCCCGCACAGGTGAAGATAATGCGGGAGATGGTGTGATGAGGTAGAATGTAGGTCTTGCCGTCGTCTTCCATGGAATTGATTATCGCATGGCTGGGTTGCGGAATGTTTGAGATGGTTGGTAAAATTTGAAGTGGTGATGTCTTTATCTCATGCTTTGACCCAACGGCCGATATATCTGCGCTGGAGGCAACCTCCTTAGAGGATATGGAGTGCACCCCTCCGCTTCACCGTGCGTCTCTCGTCCGTCATTCACGCCAAGCGCAAAGCCGTGGCATAGGCGCAGCCCCTAATGACTGAAAACATCTGCCAATCCATAACTATTGATCAGATTTGGACAATTGATTGGACTTGCGTGATTGGTGAGTAGCTTGCACAAGTTCGTCAGCCACCTCTGAAATCGGCATCACCCGTGCCAACGCTTCAAGCCAATCGTCATGCGTCGGCTCCTCAAAATGTTCGGGTGCTCGAACCGCTACAAACTCGCCCGAAACGTGGTCATACTCAATTGTTGATCTGAAACCTTTGAACTCTGTTATGCGGCGCATAACTATTCCTCCTGGAGCATTTCGATGCTGCTAGTTGTACGGAAACCGACCGTGTGAACCATCAGGCGATTACCTGAGTTTCCGCAGCGTCAAGAGAAAGTGAATAGCTCGAGTTACGAAATATCCGCGTATGCCAGCTACGACAAACGTTTTGATGAGCGTAGCGCGAGCTCTGGTAGTGGACAGATGCAAGCGCACCTGAAGTGACCAACACGTCAGTTTAAGAATGACTTTCTTCCCAATAGCCTCTTAGATCCTGTAACCGGGGATCGCCAAATACGGGTTTGATGCTTCTAATATTTACCACCACTTGCATCCTTCCCATGACCAAACTAACCATGTTCAGGCCTTTGAGTGCCGATAGCGCCTTTGCAAGTAGCGAGAGGACAAATGCATGATCGTACATGGTAGCCAGCCGGGCGCTCAATCTCGGGCTTCGATTGTCGCATTTGGTGGCGTACTGTTCACTTACGCTCTGCTGGTTTTAGCCTTGTTCATTGCCCCTCTTACTGCCGCCCACGCTTCTGAGCGAAGCGCTCTGGTTTTGACTGGTCCTGCTGATGGTGCGGAACTCAGTCAACATTTTGAATATGCTCTTGATCCTGATTGGAAACTGAGGGTTACCGATTTTATTGGGTCTTCGGCGATCAAAATGCAGCCGGTCCTCGGGTCGGTACCGGACTTTGGATATACCAATTCCAAGGTCTGGTTGCGTATACATATCGTCAATAAAAGCACCAAAATCATTGACTGGCGGTTTCTTGCCCATGTGGTTTTCACCCAACAAATGGCAATATACAAGATCAGTTCTGATGGTGCGGTGAAGACACTGGTTGACCTCAAAGAGGACAGCCCATTCGCGGCCAGAGCGATACCCTATCCGCAAATCGTCGCGCCCTTTGATCTTGCGTTCGGCGACGAGGCTACTTTTGTTGTTTCTTACTACGCAATGGGTGCCTCGAGGCATTCAATGTCAATAGAAACTCCTGACAGTCTTATGCAAGAAGCTCGCGTTAACAGTGCCAAGAGTTTTGCTTTCTATGGAATGATGCTGGTCATGATTGTCTTGGCGGCAGTGGCGTTTGTTACCCTTCGGCAATTCGTTTTTGTTGCTTATGCCGGCTACTTTATGTCAATTTTTCTCTTCGTCGCCCAAGCGGATGGTATGGCCTTTCAATATATTTGGTCTGCATTCCCACAGTTCAATTCCATGGCGGCGGTCGTGATCGGCTCGTCCGCTATGGTGTTCGGTGGCCTGTTCTCCATGTCATTTTTGCAAACCGGTCGCTACCACCCTGTCACGCATCGCCTATTGCAGCTGGTCATTTTTTCAGTGCTTGCCCTTGATGTGATCCTTTGGGCAACAGACCCTAAACTATTGAACAGAGTGCTTGTCTACATGGTCGTCGTCAGCGCATTGTCTTTTCTAATCGCGGGACTTGTTGCGGCCCGCACGCGTTTTCGTGAAGTCGGTTTTTACGTTCTTGCGTGGGGCGCTAGCTTAATACCGGCCTGCCTATACACGGTGCGGTTCGCGTTCGGCATCCAACTCACATCTATCACTCCATTCGACGCAATTCGCCTGGCGCTTGTTGTGGATGCTTTAATGATGGGGTTGGCTATCTTCGATCGCTACAACCATTTGCGCCAATCG
>JANPBE010000331.1:0-2437 GCA_031430295.1 Phyllobacterium sp. | reverse complement strand
CACGATCTGCACATCTGGCCAATGAGCACGACAGAAATCGCTATGACCTGCCACCTCGTGATTCCAAATGGCCATCCGGGCGACGAGTTCATCCATCACCTCGCGCAAGATTTGGCGGCCAAATTCAAAATCAATCACCCGACAATCCAAATCGAAACTGACCCGCTCATCGCCTGCGCACTTGTGCCTGACGAGGTAATTTGACGTCAAATCAAATCTTAATTCAATCACAGTCCACGCCGCAAAGCGTAGAAATCTAGGCATATTGATACTCAAAGCCGCCGGATATAATGTCCTGCGCTTGGAAGATGGAATTTGGATCAGCAACCCACCCTTAACACCGGTCTTTCAATCACACAGAATATAGATAATAAGGGACGTTATGTTTACGCCCCGATTAGACATTCTGCCTGCCTCGCAACGTGCGCTTTGGGACGAACTATCGTCAACACCAAGCGCATTTACGCTTTATGGCGGTACGGCCGTGGCGCTGCGATTGGGTCACCGGCACTCAATTGATTTTGATTTTTTTTCACAACTGCCGTTTCAAACAGACAGTCTGATTGAGAGCATCCCCTATTTGAAGGGAGCAAGCATTCGCCAATCCGCCGCCAACACCTTAACAATGAGCATTGACAGGCAAGGCCCAGTCAAAATTTCTTACTTTGGTGCTTTGACCCTTGGCCAAATATTGCCTCACGAGCCTGTACAAGGCCCGCAATTTACCGTCGCGTCATTGCTCGATTTGTCAGGCACAAAAGTCGCCGTGGTTACACAACGCGCCGAGCCAAAGGACTATCTCGATATTCATGCGCTTTTGACTATAGCCAAAATACCGTTGCCAGAGATGCTTAGTGCAGCCAAAATCATCTATGGCGAGACGTTCAACCCGCTAATTTCGATGAAGGCTATCTCATATTTCGACGATGAAGCCTTGGCGGAATTGCCATCAGCTATGCGCAAGGACTTGGTTGCGGCAGTTAAAACTGTTGATGCGCTAGCACTCCCGAAGCTTCACGCAATACGGCAACGGCCATGAAACCATTTCCGCTATCTGACGAACTTCTCGCCATCGCGCCACGAATAATCTGGTTTGAACCTGCCGCACAAGCGCTGTCAAACCCCGTCCGATTTATGGCCTATGCGTTCACTTATGCCACCATCGAGGAAATCGCGGTCATTCAAAACTATGTAAATGAGGATGGTTTTCGTGAGGCGCTGAAAAAAGCGCCGCCGGGCATCATTGACGCGCGATCATGGTCTTATTGGAACCTAATGGCGGGGCACTATCCGCCCCCGCCCATGCCGGTTCGTAATTTCATCTAGCTCAAAGCGGCTGATAAGCACTACCGCGCTTGCGCAGTTCGGCTTTGCTTTGGCCGAGCGTGCGTAGTCGCTCAGTGTCCACCATCTGCAAGCTTGCGTTGGCAGAGTGGGTTACTTGTCGTGTGCGTCCGGCAATCATCGCATCGACGGCCTTGTGCATAAATCCACGTTTTGTTTTGGTCGAGGCCATTGTTCAACTCCTTGTCGTTCCACAGCCTCCCACTGCTTAATGGCTAAACTAGGGTTGTTCGCACTTTAAAGGTAGGGCGTAACTGCATGATAGCTATGCATTTTTGAATCGCTAGTTGTCACATTGTTGACATGAACTGTGAGCGCCAAAAATGAATCATGGCACGAATTCGCATTGCGCGGCGCGGGCGCAAACTCTAGTCTCCACTCAGTTTTGAGGAGACCAACCATGTTCCAAACCTATGAGCCAACCGCATCCGCATCCGGCACAGCACCCCGCGTCGCGGCACTTCGTGCCCAGTTTGAAGGTTTAGGTCTGGACGGATTTCTGGTCCCCCGCGTTGATGAGCATCAAGGCGAATATGTCGCCGCCTGCTCGGAGCGCTTGGCGTGGCTGACGGGCTTCACCGGCTCATGGGGCGTCGCGCTTATCCTGAAAGAGTCTGCCCATCTCTTCGTCGATGGCCGCTACACTGTGCAGGCCCCGGCACAAACTGACCCCGCCATTTTCACCATCCAAAGCCTCATTGAAACCCCGCCACCCCAATGGATTCCGGCCAACATGCCGTCCGGCTCGCGCATCGGGTTTGACCCGTGGCTGCACACAATTGCCGAGGTGAAAGCGCTCACCAAGGCTGTCGCCACCATCAATGGTACACTCGTTCCCGTTGCCAAAAACCTTGTCGATAGCGCGTGGACAGATCGACCCGCCGCGCCGCTGGAACCTGTCTCCATCCACACATTGGAATACGCCGGCGTGCTCGCCCGCGACAAACTCCACGCCATGGCCGATGCCCTCAACGCCGCCGGAGCCAGCGCCACGGTGCTGACCGACCCGTCTTCGCTGGCATGGCTTTTCAACATTCGCGGCAATGATGTGCCGCACACGCCGATAGCTTTGGGCTTTGCCATCGTCAATGCC
>JANPBE010000330.1:0-2388 GCA_031430295.1 Phyllobacterium sp. | reverse complement strand
CCCATTCCATCGTGAGGACGTTCCGGCCGGTGCGCACCCAATCCACTTTCGGGACGCGAAAGCCGGGATCGTCTTTGGTATTCTCACCCATTTCGGAAAGCGCAGCCGCTTCAAGCCGCAGATCCATTTCAATACGGGTGGACTGCGCCAGCGTTTGGGCAATGGCTACGGGGCGCAAACGCCGCGTGGCCGGGAAATATTTCTCCTGCAAGTTTGCAAACAGAAAGAACGTCTCTAGATCTTTGGCAAAGCGTTCGCGCACACTCGGCCGCACGACTTTAACCGCCACCTTGCGAGTTTGGCCGGCCTTATCCAAAACCCATGCAGGGTGCACTTGCGCGATAGAGGCAGCCGCTATCGGGTCATCAATACGTTGAAAGTTTGTCTTTATCGGACTACCGAGCGAATCTTCAATTGCCGAAAAAGCCTGTGCGTTGGGAAAACTCGCCATTTGGTCTTGTAGATATGCCAAATCCAGCGCCATTTGCAGGCCGATGATATCCGGTCTTGTGGCAAGAAACTGGCCGAGCTTTGCATAAGATGGACCAAGGCGTGCAATAGCCGCGCTCATGCGCTCCGCGTTGCCTTTGCTGCCAGAGGTCTTACGGGCAACAAAAGTTGCCACTTTGTGCGCGGTTAATGCGGGGCCTGCTAAACCTTCGCGCGGCATCGCCGCAACAACGCCCTCACGGGCCATCACCCACGCTGCCCTGACCAACCTCATGCCTGCAAACAGAGACGACACCGGGTTACAGTTTCCAGCCGGAGTGGGCCGCTGCAATGCCGCCGGAATAATTGCGATAGGATACGCGTGCGAAACCTGCATTGCGGATCATGGAGGCAAAGTTTTCCTGATTGGGAAATTTGCGGATAGATTCCACCAAATATTGATAGCTATCGCCATCGCCCGTAACCGCCTTGCCGATCCGCGGAATGGCATTGAATGACCATGTGTCGTAAAACTTGTCCAAAAATGGCATATCCACTTCAGAAAATTCCAGACACATAAAGCGCCCGCCTGGCTTCAAAACGCGAAATGCTTCCTTAAGCGCCACATCAATGCGCGGCACATTACGAATTCCAAACGCGATTGTGTAGGCATCGAAAGTCTTGTCCGCGAATGGCAACTCTTCAGCGTTGGCCTCAACAAATGTCAGGCTCTCGTCAATTTTCTTGGCAATCGCGCGGTCTTTGCCAACTGCCAGCATCGAGCCGTTAATATCCAAAATTGTAGCATCTGCGTGCTTATCGGAAGCCTCAAATATACGGAATGCAATGTCGCCCGTGCCGCCAGCCACATCCAGCACTTTCCAGCCATCGCGCTTGGGCGGCGATAACCAATCGACAAATGCGCTTTTCCAGACGCGGTGCATCCCTGCCGACATCAGATCGTTCATCATGTCATAGCGTTTGGCGACGTTGTGAAAGACTTCATTGACCAGCGGCTGCTTTTCGCCAGCGCCCACAGGCGTAAAGCCAAAGGATGTTTCCATCCCGCCACGATCGCTCACACGCTCAACGCTCATATTTTCGATTTCCGCTTGCCAATATTGTCGTACCCACAATAGCCTACCATAGATGTTATGGCTATCAAGCAGCGGCGCGGTGAAGCGTCACGGCAAAGGAAAATTGAAATGGTCGTTAAGGCGGAACTACATTGCCATATTGAGGGCGCAGCATCGACGGAGTTAGTTACCGCGCAGGCGCGTAAGTACAATGTCAATATTGAAGGGCTCATCAATGGGCCAGATTTTGTATGGTATGATTTTACCAGTTTCCTCGGAGCGTTTGATAAGGCTGCTGCTCTGTTTCGTAACGCCGACGACTATGCGCTACTCAGCCAAACTTATTTTGAAAGTATCGCCGCCGACGGCGCAATTTATGGCGAAATTTTTATCTCCACCAACCACGCCATTAGTTGCGGCATGGACCCGCAGGATTATATCGACGGGCTGGCCGAAGGCATGGCCCGCGCCAAGGCTAACACCGGCATTGAAACCCGCATGATTGCCACGGGCCTTCGCCATTTGGGACCAGAAGGCGTGGACCAAGCCGCGCGCTACATCATCGCCAATCCGCATCCGCTTATCTCCGGGTGGGGCATGGCAGGCGAGGAGCGCCTGCATCATCCGAAGGATTTTGTGCGCTCGTTCGATATGGCCCGCGATGCGGGGCTTGGTATTACCGTTCATGCGGGCGAACTGGTGGGCTGGCAAAGTGTGGCGGATGCACTGGATTATTTGAAACCTACCCGCATTGGCCACGGCGTACGCGCGATTGAAAACCCCGACCTTGTGAAGCGCTTGGCCGATGAGCAAATTGTTTTAGAATGCTGTCCGGGTTCAAATATTTCACTCAAAGTGTTTCCAAATTTCGCCGCCCATCCGT
>JANPBE010000329.1:0-1650 GCA_031430295.1 Phyllobacterium sp. | reverse complement strand
CTGATAAACGTAGCGCGTGAACATATGCAGCGGCGCGTCAAAGCGGATGCACTCTTCGACAGTCGCTACGCTCGCCGCGTCCGATTGAAATAATTCGGCAGGATTGAGGCCGGATTGGAGAATGGATTTCACGCCATTGCCAAGCTGATGAACCGTCGCCTCATGTCCGGCATTGAGAAGAAGAATAGCCGTGGAAATCAACTCGTCTTCGCTAAGTCGCTGCCCGTCCGCACCCGCCGTTGCCAGCAAAGTGAGCAGATCATCACGGTCCGTTCCGATACGGGCGCGGCTCTCGGCACGGATGAAATTTGAAAATTCCAAGGCGGCGTTATTGGCCTTATGCTCGGTCTCAAGTGTCCGGCCATGCATATACATCGCCACCATATCATGGGACCATTCAAGCAGTTTTGGTCCCATGGCATGGTCGATGCCAAGCATATCGGCAATAATCATAACGGGAATTGGCGTGGCAAAAGCGGGTAGCAAATCAACAGTGCCTTGGTGCTCAAACTCGTCAATCAACCGGTTCGCCAGTGCCTCAATTTGCGGACGCAAACGCTCCACTTGGCGGGAAACAAAAGCGCGGTTTATCAGCGTGCGCAAGCGTGTATGAACTGGAGGCTCGCGTTCCAAAAGCGAATGCGCCTCCACGCCATCGAAGGCTGAAATGTGTCCGCGCGGCTGGTCAGGATTTTGCGGGGCAGGCGCGCCATCAGGATTTTCGCGCCCCAGCGTCCGGTCTCGTAGCAAACGGTTTACATCGTCAAATCCGGCAAAGCACCAAATGCCAAATTCCTCCCAATAAAATGCCGGGCAAACCTCATGCAAAAAGGCATAGGCCGTATAAGGGTCTTGGTAAAATTCATGATTATGCGGATCAATACTAACCCGGCTCGTTGCGACATCAAATTGGAGATAGTGGGGGCGATTTGTCATCGCAGAAGTTTGCCCGACAGACGCAGCCTCGTGCAAGTCAAAATGCGACTTTCGCGGTTAAAGCAGATCAATATCAGTCTGGGTGACCGTATAATTAGCTTGGAAACGCACACTGTCACCCGGCTTTAACGTGGACCAAATGCCATTGTTCACCGTCGCGTCAGTCGAGTCGCCAAGGGGCGCGTTATCAGTCAAAACCTCGCCAATCGGTGTGGACAGGGCAGGGCCGTTTCCATTAAACGCCGTCTCGACGGCAGCGACGTTTGTCATCGTGACATTGCCATCATTCGTGACCGAAAAATAATAGGTAACAACTTGGTCAACAGTTAAGTTGCCCAATGTCGCGGTCGCATCAGCAAATTTCACCATCGTCAAATGCGGTGCTTGTGTACACAATACCGCAGCCGAATTCGAAGCATTAACAGCCACCCCGCCGGATGTACCGGCGGCGGATGCGGTATTATCGATGTCGCCGTCGCCGCCACCATTATTGTCAAAATCGGCCTGCGTTGCGGTGTAAGTCGCCGTGCAGGTCTCACTTGCCGTGGGTATCAAAGTGGTGATCGTGCTATTTCCACTCGTGGGGCAGATCACGCTGGTCAAGGTATCGGTGACACTAATCGTCGTGGCATTCACATTGCCAGTGTTCCTAACAACGATAGTGTAGTTTATTACATTACCCGCCACAGTCACGCTGGTCACGTTCGCGGTTTT
>JANPBE010000328.1:0-2040 GCA_031430295.1 Phyllobacterium sp. | reverse complement strand
GCCAGTTTTCGCAGCAAGGCACTAAAGCGGTTTTGGGAAAAGAGTGATGGGCGGCTTCTCAATCCAAAGCATTTAGTAAAGATACAATTGATGTTGGATGCCCTCGAACGTGTATCGACTAATGAAGATTTAATGGCGATTGGTTCAGACGTACACAAGCTCACCGGATTTGCCCCGCTGCGCTGGTCGGTTCACGTTAACGGCAATTGGTGCGTCACCTTTTCGTTCGAAGCCGGTGAAGTGTTTGCAGTTGATTATGAAGATTATCATTGAGAGGTGAATTGTGGAAAAGCTGGAGCGTACAACACGAGACCCTAATCGATGCCCGTCACATCCCGGTGCATTTTTCCGTGAAATAACGTGGCCTGCGCTTAAAGTAACCAAGACTGAATTTGCGAAAGCGCTGGGAATATCGCGTCAGATGCTTCATGGCATCATGTGTGAAAAGCATCCCGTGACCGTCGAGATGGCAATGCGTTTTGGCCATGTGCTTGGCAACGGCCCTCGGCTTTGGCTTGATATGCAGAGTGCTTATGACCTCTGGCACGCGCAGCGTAATATTGATTTATCAAAATTACCCGTCTTGCATCGCAGCCAAGACATCGCCGCCTAAGCGCGCCTAAACGTAATCGTCTCGCTGTCTCTATAGGGCGTGCGAGCGATCTCGCTAAACCCGCACTTTACCGCCAAGTTTACTGAACCCACATTGTTTCTATCAATGATGCAGCTCACCAGCCGTGCGTTTGGCGTTTGGCTATACCATTCCAGAATAGCCATAATCGCTTCACTGGCGATGCCTTTGCCCCAAATGTGCGGCATCAATACCCAGCCCATTTCTGCCGTGCCATCAAGCGAGGGCATGATACTGCGGTGAAAATCGGCGAGGCCGATTTCGCCGATAAACTTTTGTGTGGCCTTATCAATGACTGCGAAATAGCCAAAATCCAAGGCGGCCCACAGCCCCATATAGCGCAATAGTTTAGTCCAGCACTCCTCGCGGCTTAACGGCCTATCGCTGATGAAGCGTATTGTCTCGGCATTGGACCATAGTTCGCAAACCGCGTCCCAATCATCCGCCACATGCGGACGCAATATCAGTCGCTCGGTTTCAATCACAACAGGCGCGCTCATTTTAGTCGCTCCGCCACCAGCGCAGCCAGTTTCACCGCCACTTCGTCCTTGTCCATTTCAGGCCACTCCTCGATGCCGGCTGCTGTGACGAGCCGCACGCGGTTGCGGTTTCCGCCCATCACGCCTTGCGCGCCGCCGATGCCGGTACTGGTGGAAACATCATTAGCGACAATCATATCCGCGCCTTTGCGGGCGAGTTTTCCTTGCGCATTGTCGATGAGATTTTGCGTCTCGGCGGCAAAGCCGATGACTAGTTTTGGGCGCTGCGCATGGTGTCCGACGGTGGCGAGAATGTCTGGGTTTTCCGTCATGGTCAGCGTTGGAGCGCCTTGGCCAGCCTGCTTTTTGATCTTCTCGCCCGCCTCGTTGGTAGTTCGCCAATCAGCAACAGCGGCCACCATCACGGCTGCATCAGCGGGTAACAGCGAGATAACGGCGTCCAGCATTTGCCGCGCTGTCTCAACATGGGTGATGTTTACGCCTAGCGGATCGGCAATTGAAACGGGGCCGGAAACCAGGCGCACATCGGCGCCCATTGCAGCCAATGCCGCAGCGATGGCGTGGCCCTGTTTGCCAGACGAGCGATTGGCAATGTAGCGCACAGGGTCAATTGGCTCATGGGTCGGACCGGAGGTGACGATGATTTTTTTGCCAGCCAGCGGCTTGGGTTTTGTGTCGAGTAACGCTTCTATTGCCGCCACGATTTCCAGCGGCTCAGCCATGCGCCCCTCGCCCGCCTCGCCGCTTTCGGCCATCTCGCCTTTGTTGGGTCCGATAAAGTGAATGCCGTCTTGGCGCAGCGTCGCGACGTTGCGTTTGGTGGCCTTGTGGTTCCACATGGCGGGGTTCATGGCAGGCGCAATCAGCACTGGCTTATTGGTTGCCAGCAGCACGGCGCTTGCCAAATCA
>JANPBE010000327.1:0-2915 GCA_031430295.1 Phyllobacterium sp. | reverse complement strand
GTCATGAGCTACCAGTTTGGTACTAACTGGAGCGTTTTCGCTGATAAAACCGGACCAGTGCTCGGCCCGCTCATGGGCTACGAAGTGCTCACAGCATTCTTTCTTGAAGCCGGATTTTTAGGCGTAATGCTATTTGGCCGCTCCCGCGTCGGGCCAGGCTTGCATTTTCTGGCGACGCTGATGGTCGCCGTCGGAACCTTCATTTCGGCTTTCTGGATTTTGGCCGTGAACTCATGGATGCAAACGCCCGCTGGCTACGCCATAAATGCGGAAGGGCAATTCATCGTCACCAGCTGGATGGAAGTGATATTCAATCCATCTTTCCCCTATCGCTTGGTGCACATGGTGCTGGCGGCCTATCTTATTACAGCCTTCGTTGTTGGCGCTGTCGGGGCGTGGCATTTGCTCAAAGACAAGACGAACCCAGCCGCCCGCGTGATGTTTTCCAATGCCATGTGGATGGCGGCAATCGTTGCGCCCCTGCAAATTATCGCAGGCGATATGCACGGCATTAACACGCTTGAACATCAGCCGCGCAAGATTGCGGCCATGGAAGGGCATTTTGAGACCCAGCGCGGCGCACCGCTCATCCTGTTTGGCATACCTAATTCCAAAGAAGAGCGCATGGATTATGCGATCGAAATCCCAAAGCTCGGCAGCCTTATTCTCACTCATTCGCTTGAAGGTGAAATCAAGGGTCTGAAGGAATGGCCAGTGGCGGAGCGTCCGCCCGTTGGCCCCGTGTTCTGGGCTTTCCGCATCATGGTCGGCATTGGTTTTGCCATGCTCGGCATCGGCGTCGCCAGTCTGTGGCTGCGCTACCGTGGCCGCCTTTATGACGCCAAACTGTTCCACCGCGCAGCCATTCTCATGGGGCCATCCGGCTTCATTGCGCTGCTTGCGGGCTGGACGGTGACGGAAGTTGGCCGCCAGCCCTACACAGTCTATGGCCTGCTCACCACCGCGCAATCCGCCTCCGCAATTGATGCCGCCGCCGTTGGCGCATCGCTGCTATCGTTCATCGTGGTTTATTTTACGCTGTTCGGCGCGGGCATATTCTACATCTTTCGCCAAATGGCATTGACGCCCGGCGACCACGAATCCGGCCTGCCAACTGACGAGCCTATCCGCGCCTCGGGCATAATGCCAGCGCCGGCGCTTGCCGCTTTATCGCCCGCAGAATAGGAGATTTGCATCATGGATTATGCTTTTATTTGGGCCGGATTGATTGCTTTTGCGGTGCTGGCTTATGTCATTCTCGATGGCTTTGATTTAGGAATCGGCATCCTGTTTCCCTTCGTCAAGGCGGAGAAAGATCGCGATGCCATGATGAATTCCGTCGCGCCCATTTGGGATGGCAACGAAACCTGGCTGGTGCTCGGCGGCGGCGGGCTATTTGCTGTGTTTCCGCTGGCCTATTCCATCATCATGCCCGCGCTTTATGCGCCGATTATCGCCATGCTTTTGGCATTGGTGTTTCGAGGCGTTGCCTTTGAGTTCCGCTGGAAAACAGTGCGCGGCAAATTTTTATGGGACTGGGCCTTTGCAGGCGGCTCAACACTAGCGGCGTTTGCCCAAGGAATCGCGCTCGGCGCGTTGGTGCAAGGCATCCCTGTTGCAGGTCGCTCCTATGCTGGCGGTTGGTGGAATTGGCTGACCCCGTTTAGCTTGCTTACCGGCGTGGCGCTGGTCATCGGCTATGCGCTACTTGGCGCAGGCTGGCTGATTTATAAGACCGAAGGCCATGTGCAAACCGAAGCCCAACGCTTTGCTAAAATCACTGGCGTTGCCACGCTGGTCCTCATCGCCATCGTCAGCCTATGGACGCCGTTTTTGAACCCGGCCTTCATGGAGCGCTGGCTTCGCTTCCCGCAATTGCTCTACGTTGCGCCGGTGCCGCTCTTGGTTTTGGCCTGCGCTTATCTGCTCTATCAGGGGCTTGAAAAGCACTATCATCTCCAGCCGTTTCTGGCCTCGCTCGCCCTATTCGTGCTGTGTTACATTGGCATCGGCATCTCGTTTTATCCGTACATCGTGCCGGGTTCAGTAACGATCTGGCAGGCCGCAGCGCCGGATAATTCGCTGGAGTTTTTGCTGGTCGGCACGCTGGTGCTAGTCCCGCTCATCCTCGCCTACACGGCATGGTCCTATTGGGTCTTTCGCGGCAAAGTCTCGACAGACGGAGGCTACCATTGAGCAAGCGTCTGTTTTGGTTCGCCGGAATTTGGTTGGGAAGCGTGTTGGCGTTGGGTGTTGTGGCGTACGGGATACGGTTGGCTATATCTGCATAGCAAGTGAGATTGCTACAGTCCCTCGAGGGCAATCAAAGCAACCCGCGCCTCATCAAATTCTGATGCGGCACGGCCTAGCCAAAGCTGGGTCAATCGTCGGTTTTTCCGAACACCATCACCGTCGCGATAACATAGTCCTAGCAAATACTGCCCCCAAGCATCACCGTTGAGGGCACTCGCGCGATAATAATGCGCGGCTAAAAATTTGTCCTCGTTGACACCATCACCCTTGAACAAAGCAACGCCATAGCTGCATTGCGATTGTGCATCACCGACATCAGCGCTTTTTTTCAGCCAATAAGCCGCCATTTTGGCATCTTCCGGATAGCTCTCTTGCCCGCCATAGATGCGACCAAGCCAATGCCATGCGGCCTCATTTCCCATCGCGGCCGCCTTTCTATACCAACGAATGGCAAGCGACCACGATTGCTCCAAGGCATCACCCGTACGATACATGTGAGCAATGTTCAAAACGGCTGCTGCGTTGCCGTTGCGGGCGGAAAGACGATAAAAACGCAGTGCCTTACCTGCATTGGTGGGCACACCCTCACCATAAAAGTAACAATAACCAAGACTAAGTTGCGCGTCTGATTGACCTTGAGCAGCCGCCTTTTCAAACCAATA
>JANPBE010000326.1:0-1350 GCA_031430295.1 Phyllobacterium sp. | reverse complement strand
CTCGGCGGTTATAATTTTCAATGGGCATGGTCGAGCGGCTGGGTCGCTGGCCAAGCCGTTTAGGAGCAAGAAAAAAGCGCTTGAAGGGGATACCTGCCACGCGCTAAATTTGTCCGATCAAAACCTCTTGGGAAGCATGATAAATACACTCGACGCGATACTTTCTTTTCCCGCAATATAGGGATATCCCTAGTGTGGCTGGTTTTGTGCTTGGGGAAGCGCCTAAGGCCGGTGTTTTGGGGAACGGGTAATTCAAATGAATTCAATTGTTCGTATCGACAGCGATGGTATCCCGGATTTTTTGGATGGATTTTCCCTTCCCAACACCAAAGATATTGAAATTCTTTGGTCTTGGCTTTCCAACATATTACGAACCTATTTTGATATTGATGGCATATTTTACATGGCTTATCCGGTCGGAGATTCTGGCGGCACGCCGGAAACCCTGATTTTGCGCGCGGTGTGGAAGACCAGCTATCCGCAAGCCTATCTGGAGGCCATGCCTGGCAATCCGCTGACAAATGATTATTCGGCCAACCACGTGCTCGAAACCGGCGAAGTCAGCCGTTGGCACGACCCGGAATCACTGCCGAAAATGACATCGGGTGAGCGTAAGCGGATTGAGCTCGATGAAAATTACAGCATGTCCATCGGCGCATGTTTTCCGATCTATACCGCCAACAATCGGATTTGCGGCGGCTATGGATTACGCTCAAAGTCGCAGAACCGCGAAGTATTTGATGCGATGTTGAAAATGCACACCGATAAGATCGGGCGCTTGCTAGGATCTTTTGATCAGCGCTTTCGCGGGCCCCTTGCGCGTGACACGTATAAACTATCACCTCAAGAGGTGCGGGTGCTCGCGTTTCTGGCCGGAGGCATGGCCGTTACGCGCATTGCTCATGAAATGACGCTGTCACCTAAGACCGTCGAGGCCTACATGAGTTCCGCCCGAAAGAAGACGTCATCAGCCACAAGTGCGGAAGCGGTGGCAAAGGCGATTTTCTTTAATCTCGTTTGATTTTTTTAGATAAGAGTCTGACTCAAAACTCGCTTTGATGAGTCAGATGGAGTGATTTTCGAGAACTGGAGCGGAGCGTACTTAGGTACGTGAGCACCGGAAGCGCAGAAAATTGCTCTAGTTGGCCATCAAAGCAGAGTTTTCAGTTAGACTCTAAGAATAAGGCCGCTTTCTTGCGAAAGCAGCCCTATTTCGACGTTTCTGTCTAAACGCTATTATGCGCCAGAAATTGTCGTTGCGATCAAAGCGAACTTTGCGTTCAGCTTTGTACCGATCATGCCGGCACCGGCAATGATCGCAACAGCGATAAGAGCAGCGATGAGGCCGTA
>JANPBE010000325.1:0-1697 GCA_031430295.1 Phyllobacterium sp. | reverse complement strand
CACGCCCTAAAACAGCGTGGTTTTACCGACATCCGCATAGCAAACCGAACACTATTACGCGCCCAAGAGCTCAAAGACCGTTTTGGTTCCGGCATCTCCGCACACGAAATTACAGCGATAAATGAATTGGCAAGTGATACTGGTCTCATTATCAATACAACCTCGCTTGGCATGAAAGGTCAGGGCGAGATACTGTTGGATATGACGAAGGTGAACCCCAGCGCCCTCGTCACCGATATTGTATACGTGCCATTGATGACGCCGTTTCTAATCGCTGCGCAGCAAGCAGGACTTAAGATCGCAGACGGTCTTGGTATGTTGCTGCATCAAGCAGTGCCGGGGTTTGAGAAATGGTTTGGCGTGAGGCCGCAAGTCACCGCCGAGCTTCGTGATCTCATCATTGCCGACATGGTCAAATCCAAATGATTATCCTTGGTCTTACCGGCTCAATCGGCATGGGCAAATCCACCACATTGCAAATGTTCGCAGATGAGGGCATCCCCACATACTCCGCCGATGACGCGGTGCACGAACTTTATCGGGGCATAGCGGCTCCTTTGGTGGAGGCATTATTTCCGGGCGTGACCATAGATGGTGTGGTCGATCGCGCCAAGTTAAGTGCGGCAGTAATGGGGAAGCCCGAAGAGCTTAAAAGGCTGGAAGCAATCATTCACCCCTTAGTGCGGCAAGCCGAGATAGATTTTGTGAGCAAAGCTAAGGTCGATGGCGCTAAATTGATCGTTCTGGATATCCCGCTACTCTTTGAAACAGACGGCAAGCAGCGCGTGGATGTCAGTTTAGTCGTCAGCGCACCGCTCGAAATTCAGCGTGCCCGTGTGATGGCCCGTCCCGGCATGACAGCGCAAAAACTGGACGCTATTCTTGGCCGCCAAATGCCTGACGCCGAAAAGCGCAAACTCGCGGATTATGTTATTGATACCGGCACGGGTCTTGATGAAGTGCGTCATCAAGTGAAGAGACTTGTGAAACAACTACTGACACAAACGAAAGCAAAGCCCGCCGATGCGTGAAATCATTTTCGATACGGAAACCACCGGTCTGGATAACAAGAACGATCGTGTCATCGAAATCGGTGCCGTAGAGCTGGTCAATCGCTTTTCCACCGGCCGCACATTCCACGTCTATATCAACCCGCAAGGCCGCGATATTCACCCGGATGCCCAACGCGTTCACGGCATTTCAGCTGCCGATTTGGCGGGCAAGCCAGTGTTCGGCGATATCGCGGAAGATTTCTCAGTGTTTATCGAAGGCGCAAAACTCATTGCGCATAACGCATCTTTCGATATTGAATTCATCAACAATGAGTTTGCACGGATTGATTTGCCGCCCATCACTAATGACCGCGTTATTGATACGCTGCAATTGGCGCGGCGCAAGCACCCGATGGGTCCCAATAGTCTTGACGCTTTGTGCAAACGCTACGGCATCGACAATAGCCACCGCACGCTCCATGGCGCGTTGCTGGATAGTGAATTGCTTGCAGAAGTTTATCTCGAACTCATGGGTGGCCGCCAAGCAGCCCTTGGCCTGTCTGCGGCGGAAACCGAAAAAGTTGGCACCCGCGACTTGCCTGAATCAGTGATTCACGTGAAACCACGTCCCGCCGCTCTGCCACTCCGTCTTACCGCAGAAGAGGCAGAAGCACATTCGGCTTTGGTCAAAAAACTCGGCGATCA
>JANPBE010000324.1:0-1337 GCA_031430295.1 Phyllobacterium sp. | reverse complement strand
CAACACTTCAAAGCCGTCCATGGCCGCCTGCAATGCGCAGATCGGATCAACTTCCGTGACCTTAACACGAGCGCCAGCGCCCTGCAGCGATGCAGCTGAGCCTTTGCCCACGTCGCCATAACCGCAAACAACGGCAACCTTACCGGCCATCATCACGTCAGTGCCGCGGCGGATACCATCAACCAGCGATTCCTTGCAGCCATACTTATTGTCGAACTTCGACTTCGTGACCGAGTCATTGACGTTAATCGCAGGGAACGGCAACAAGCCCTTGGCATGCAACTGATACAGACGGTTCACGCCTGTTGTGGTTTCTTCGGTCACGCCCTTGATGGCATCGCGCTGCTTGGTGAAGAAGCCCGGCGTTGCCGCCATGCGCTTTGCAATCTGCGCAAACAGAATTTCTTCTTCTTCAGAGCTCGGGTTCACGAGAATGTTTTCGCCAGCTTCAGCGCGTGCGCCAAGCAGAATGTACATGGTGGCATCGCCGCCATCATCCAAAATCATATTGGATGGCTTGCCGTCTGCCCAATGGAAAATCTTGTCTGTGTAATCCCAATATTCAGTGAGCGATTCGCCTTTAACAGCAAACACTGGCACGCCTGTGGCAGCGATGGCGGCTGCGGCATGGTCCTGCGTCGAGAAAATATTGCATGATGCCCAGCGCACTTCTGCGCCCAGTGCAGTCAGCGTTTCAATCAGCGCCGCTGTTTGAATGGTCATATGCAACGACCCGGTGATACGCGCGCCCTTGAGCGGCTTGGTAACACCAAACTCTTCGCGGCAAGCCATCAGGCCCGGCATTTCGGTTTCAGCGATATCGAGTTCCTTACGGCCCCAATCGGCCAAGGTAATGTCTTTGATGACGTAATCGTGCTTGCTCATAAAAGTCTCCGGGAAAGTGGCTGCCAGGCACCGCCCACGTCTCAGCCGTTAAATTCTGCCGTGCCATTATCAGATAAATTGCCAGCAATCAATAAGACATAAAGAAATCTTTATGTGAGTATGTCTTTGGTTAATCGCCATAAAGCAACCAGCCCATTAAACAACAAAAAACCGGCCTTTTGGACCGGTTTTGAACATCTACGAACAGTGTAATGGTGCCAGAAGAGGACCCACATAATCTGTTTAAGTTACTGATATTATTATATTTAATTTTTTTGTATTTTCAAAATACCCACAAATATACCAACAAAGTGTAAATTCACGCTGATTTGACCTGAATCCGCCTATTCACTGATTGCATTGTCTATCTTCAAAAACTCCTTCTTTTCGATCATAAGGAATAGGCATTTCCCGTTTGAACGATCAGCCCACAAATCGCCAATCAAGCGCTT
>JANPBE010000323.1:0-5048 GCA_031430295.1 Phyllobacterium sp. | reverse complement strand
CAACGTGAAGAAACGCTACAAGCCGCATTCGCAGAATAATCCCTGCAACCTACCATTCTGAAAAGGCGCGATGAAAATCGCGCTTTTTTTATTTTTATTTAGGCGTCATCTGAGGGTAATTGGCCAGATATCTATTGCCGTCTAGGCCAAACCTTGAACAAAGCAACCGCCAGCCTTGCCTTACATCAGATATATGCATTTGCGTTCGCAGACAAAAAACATCTAACATGCTGATTTTATTGAATTTTATAGAATTACGGAAATTCAGAAATTAACAATTTCCTGCATTAATAGGAATTATTTTATTCAAATACATTTAAAATATAGATTTAATTTATGGCAATTTAATCTAACATTTAAGTTGAATAATACTGCCATACTTTTCGTGATGTAAAAAACTATATGAGATAGTCTGCTCATTCGGGAGTAGAACAATGATTAAAAAGACAAGGGCAATAATTATAGCAATATTCGCATTGCCGCTTTTTAACGCGGCGGCTTTTGCGGGAAGCTATATGCCATCGGGGTCACGCACCAGCCAGCCAATTGGTCACTATGACTATTGTGCAGCCAATCCAGATGATTGCTCGACCAGAACAACCAATCCTACTCCAGTCACGTTAACCCGCAAATTGTGGAGTGACATGCAGGATGTGAACAACGCCGCAAACACAATGATCGAGCCGATAACGGATATGGATCAATGGGGCGTCGAAGAGCGTTGGTCTATCCCGGTAAACAAGGGCGATTGCGAAGACTATGTTCTGCTCAAGCGCAAGCAACTGATTGAAATCGGCGTTCCAGTCTCAAATGTTTTGATCACCGTCGTTCGTCAGCGCAACGGCGCAGGCCATGCCGTACTGACAGTGCGCACGGATCGCGGCGACTTTATTCTTGATAATCTTGAGCCACAAATTTTGGCGTGGAACAAGACCAGTTACCGCTACCTGAAACGCCAATCCGACAAAGACGCCAGCCAATGGATTTCGGTTCAAGACAACCGCCAAGTACTGGTGGGAAGTGTGAACCCATAACGAATACCCGGTCGAGTCCCTACTCCCCGTCCCGAACGACCGGGCTATAGGAGCCGATGCTTTCCCCGAGCATCGGCTCCACTTTTTTTCAAGCGACAGACAATCCAGCCTTAAAGCGCTGCCCGTTTGCCACATAATGCGCAGCCGAAATGGCCAATCGCGCAATTTCAGCCTCGCTAAGTGCACGAACCACCTTCGCTGGTGAACCGACAATGAGCGAGCCATCAGGAAATTCCTTGCCCTCGGTTACCAGCGCGCCGGCACCCACCAGACAATTGTTACCAATCTTCGCACCATTCAGCACGATAGCGCCCATGCCAATCAGACTATTGTCGCCAATCACACAGCCATGCAAAATGGCGCGATGACCGATGGTGCAGCCCTTGCCTATCGTGAGGGGAAATTCCGGGTCCGTATGGAGAAGCGAATGCTCCTGAATATTAGTGTCGGCGCCGATAGAAATCGGCTCATTATCGCCACGAATAACCACATAGGGCCAGAGGCTCACATTTGCACCAATAGTGACCCCGCCAATAACCATTGCGCCCGGAGCAACATAGGTGCTTGGCTCATTCGTATACTCCGGAGTTTTGCCATCCAGCACATAATTCGTCATCGCGTCACCCGATAATTGCTCATACCAATTGTGATAGCTGCCACATGCCTTCGAGGCAAATAATACCGCTTGCCAAGCACCAAAGTGCAGCAAACGTGAATGCCGTCACCACAAGTGCCAACCCTGCCGCCTGCTCGCGGTGAACCTCAATAACCTCTGACACAAGGAAGTATGGCCCTGCCACAAGCAATCGTACAAATGACGAGATAGGATAATCCACACTCAAGAATGGCACGCCCATCCGCGCTGGCTCGCACGCACGGCTTTCAACATAGTTTCCCGCCAATGCCGTGAACACAATGCCGGTTACAAATGCAGCGATAAAGAGTTCCACGCCCATAAATTTACCACCTGTTTACCATAAAACGCGACAGTGCGCCAAACAGGTACGAGCAAGTTTCGTTCCGGGTAACCTGTCCTGAAACGGAACAAGGATGGATATATGAGCGCGGTTGCAGGAACACCCATTAACGAAGTGGAATCAAAGTTCTTCCACCGTATTTTCATTGGCTTTGCAATATTGGCCACGTTGTCCTTCGCCATCAATTTGCTCGGTCGAGAACTAGGCTCGCGTATCGCCCTTGGCGGCCATACTGAAGATATGACAATGCACGAAGTCATCATCGCCAATGATGCGCTTGAGGTGCCTGCCAATATGATCCGCTATCCGGAGCAGCGTCGCGATGGCGTGGCAAACCGGATGGACCTTTACGTAGAGTGGCCCTCCATGAAAGGTTATTCGGCGGCAGAAAAAGCCATTTTCAACAATAGCCGCGAGGCCCGCAAAAAGCTTATGTTCATCACACTTGAGCAACGAACATTAAGCCGTGATATGTCCGGCCGGTTTGCCCCCATCTATAAGTCGATGATATCCGAGACAGGTGTAAAATTAACAGGCGGGCTCACTCAATATAAGTTGCCAGAGAAATCCGGCTTTATGGATGAGAATTTGATGGTGGGGCCAACCACGGGCGACAGACCATTTGTGGCCCGCTGCTTGGATGCACAAAAATCCAAGGATAGCGTCACATCATGCGAGCGCGACATTCATGTCGGCGATGATCTGACAATGATGGTGCGCTTCCCTGCCAGCCTGCTTGCTGACTGGGAAACGCTGGATCGCCAATTGGCAACTTTTGCCAGCACGATTGTGCGGACTGCGAAGTAAATCTATTCCAAATCCATGTCCAAAATGGCCATCGAGAAGTTATACGACAGGTCACCATCCTCATCATCGCGGTAAAGCACGCCCAAAAACTCTTCGCCCAAAAATACTTCAGCTGAATCATCCTTACGCGGACGCGCTTTCACACTGATGGTCGGGTTGCCAAATGTGCGTTTGAAATAGGCATCAAGTTTCTTAAGTTCGTCAGGCTTCACGGGCTCTCTCCGGTTTGTTTTTTTAATTGAAGCGGCTTCTGCCATGCGGAATTGGCCCCCGCAAGCATTAGAGCTATGAAAAGCATATATTTTAGCCGTCAATGTCGCCAATCAAGGCGTCTAGGTTAAGCATCTGGTTCATATTGCGGGAAGGTTCCGCGCATCCTGCCTCACCAACAATACGTGCCGGAACGCCGGCTACCGTCACATTATGCGGCACTTCCTTGAGAACCACAGAACCTGCTGCGACCTTAGAGCAGTGGCCAACCTCGATATTACCAAGAATTTCCGCGCCAGCACCAATCAATACGCCACGACGAATCTTTGGATGGCGGTCGCCAGTTTCCTTGCCTGTGCCGCCCAGTGTGACGCCTTGCAGGATAGACACATCATCATCAATCACCGCCGTCATACCGATGACAATACCGGTGGCATGGTCAAAGAAAATGCCCTGCCCCATTTTAACCGCCGGATGAATATCCACTTGGAACACCGAGGAAACGCGAGCTTGCAAATAAAGCGCAAAATCCTTGCGGCCCTGCTCCCATAGCCAATGCGCCAAACGATGTGTCTGGATAGCGTGGAAGCCTTTGAAATACAGCAAGGGGTCAATATAGCGCTCGCAGGCCGGATCGCGATCATAAACCGCCTGCATGTCCACGCGCAGCGTCTTGGAAAAATTTGGCACAGCGGCAGCCATCGCCAAAAATGTCTGGCGCAGCAGCGAGGCTGGCACATCAGCGTGGTCCAGCCGCTCAGAAATGCGATGAATAACGGCGGATTCCAGTGTGTTGTGATTGAGAATTGTCGAAAACAAAAACACCGCCAGCGCAGCGTCACCATCCGCAGCATCCTGCGCTTCGCGCCGAACATTATCCCACACAGGGTCAACCGCCGCGCGGCGGGATTCGGCAAGATTGGTAGTGCTGACCATGATCGTCTCCGTCAATTCTACCAGTAATATAGTGCATGGAATGGGAAACGGAAATAGGAGCGCTAACAAGAATTAGTTATCGCCCACATCGGCAATTGTAGATTCAATTTCCTTCAAAAACATCTCCCCGAATTCTTTCAGCTTAGCCTCGCCGACACCATGAACCTCACTGAAATCATCTTTCGTCAGCGGAACACGCTTCGCCATATCAATCAGCGATCTATCCGAGAAAATGACATAGGCGGGTACGCCCCGGTCATTGGCAAGACGGCGGCGCAAGTCTTTGAGGCGTGTAATCAGCGCCTCACTTTGCGGATCAGCGCTGGCATCAGCCATCGCCCCGGCACGCAGCGCTCGCTTGGTACTTTTAATCCGATCCTTGCGATAGCGGAACACTGCCTCGCCATTGAGAAGCGCCTTGCCTTTATCACTGAGCGAAAGCCCGCCAAACCCGCCCGCGTCGAGCCGCAATAATCCCGTCGCGCAAATCTGGCGAATGAGAGATTGCCATTCCGTGCGGGCACGATGCTTGCCGGAACCGAACAGCGGCGAGGCATTATGATTGAGCGACAGCGTGCGCTCGGTCTCCCTACCCTGCAAAACATCAATGATATGCGTTCCGCCAAACCGCTCGCCAGTGAAGCGCACAATTTCGAGGACTTTCACTGCGTCCGCCGTCCCGTCAAACGTTTCAACAGGCGTCGCGCAAATATCGCAATTACCACATGGCTGCGAGGTCTCACCGAAATAGGCAAGCAGCGACATGCGCCGGCAACTCGATGCCTCACAATAATTCACCAGCGCATCCAACCGCCTATGTTCGCGGCGCTTGTTGACCTCGTCGGCGTCATTCTGGTCTATGAAATTGCGCCGCAAGCGAATATCGCCAAGGCCAAATACCATGTGCGCAGCCGCCAACCCGCCATCGCGCCCCGCACGCCCGATTTCCTGATAATAGGCATCAAGCGAAGATGGCAAATCCGCGTGGAAAACAAAGCGCACATCAGGCTTATCAATACCCATCCCGAACGCGATTGTGGCGCAGACAATAATGCCATTTTCCGCCATAAAGCGCTCTTGCGCT
>JANPBE010000322.1:0-2932 GCA_031430295.1 Phyllobacterium sp. | reverse complement strand
CGCTTTTTGAAATTGACCAGCCGACTGTCGCGCTCCTCAATGTGGGCGTTGAAGAAATTAAAGGCCAAGAAGAGGTCAAAGAGGCGGGCCGCATGTTGCGCGAATGCGCACTGTCCACGCTGTCATACAAAGGGTTTGTCGAAGGTGATGACCTTGGCAAAGGCACAGTTGATGTCGTCGTTACCGAAGGGTTTGCAGGTAATATTGCGTTGAAAACAGCCGAAGGCACCGCCAAGCAAATCGCTGAATATCTGCGCGCAGCAATGAGCCGCACACTGCTTGCAAAAATTGGCTATTTCTTCGCTAAGGGCGCGTTCGACCATTTGCGCGAGAAAATGGACCCGCGCAAGGTCAACGGCGGTGTGTTCCTTGGCCTCAATGGCGTTGTGGTAAAAAGCCATGGCGGAACCGATGCGGAAGGGTTTGCCGCTGCAATAGCGGTTGGCCGTGATATGGCCCGCAACGGGTTATTGAAAAAAATTGAGGCGGATATAGGCGCATTCCACGCCCGCCATCCGATAATTCAGCCGGGTAGCGCAGAACTTGGATCGCCCGCACATTCAGATGAGGCTTAAGTGACAGTCATCAGATCAATCGTCCGCGGCATCGGTGCCGCCACCCCAAAGCGCCTTGTGAAGAATGCTGATCTAGAGGGCATCGTTGAAACCAGCGATGAATGGATCGTGCAGCGCACCGGCATTAAGCAACGCTATATTGCGGGCGACGATGAGACTACCGCGTCGCTTGGAGCTGAGGCGGCCCAGAAGGCGCTGGATAACGCAGGCCTGACGGTTGCTGATATTGATATGATTATCGTAGCTACAGCGACTCCCGATAATACCTTTCCGGCCGTATCGGTAGATATTCAAAACCGCCTTGGCATGACCCACGGCTTCGCCTTTGATATCGCTGCAGTCTGCACCGGGTTTGTCTATGCGATGACCACGGCAGATATGTATATCCGCGCCGGTCAAGCACATAGGGTTATCGTGATAGGCGCGGAAACATTTTCCCGCATACTTGATTGGAGTGATCGCACCACCTGCGTTTTGTTTGGCGATGGTGCAGGCGCAGTTATACTGGAAGCAGGCGAGGGGCGTGGCCTGACGTCGGACCGTGGCATCTTGGCAGCAAAGCTACGATCTGATGGATCGCACAAACAAAAGTTGTATGTTGACGGTGGCCCATCCTCTACGCAGACAGTCGGCCATCTACGCATGGAGGGCCGAGAGGTTTTCAAACATGCCGTCGGCATGATTACAGACGTAATAGAAGACTCATTTAAGGACGCCGGAATTTCAGCAGCGGATATCGACTGGTTTGTGCCGCATCAGGCAAATAAGCGAATTATAGATGCGTCAGCAAAGAAATTAGATATTGCTAATGACAAAGTGGTGATTACCGTCCAAGATCATGGAAATACCTCAGCGGCATCTGTGCCGTTGGCACTTTCGGTTGCCGTCGCAGACGGACGCATCAAGCCCGGAAACTTGATTTTGTTGGAAGCCATGGGTGGCGGGTTCACCTGGGGAGCCATGCTGCTGCGCTGGTAGGACAAAATGTGAGGGCATTCTTGACCACACAACTTTGAGCCGCTAACGTGGCGCATAAATTAGAAAAAGCAGACTATCAGGGATGGACGTTATGGGGGGAAAGACTGTTACTCGTGCGGATCTTGCCGAAGCTGTATATCGCAAAGTGGGATTATCACGGACAGAATCTGCAGATCTCGTTGAGATGGTTTTGGACCAAGTGTGCGACGCGATTGTGCGCGGCGAAACCGTTAAACTGTCATCCTTTGCAACGTTCCATGTGCGCGACAAGAACGAGCGTGTGGGTCGCAACCCAAAAACCGGCGAAGAAGTGCCAATTTCCCCGCGCCGCGTCATGACTTTCAAGGCGTCCAATGTTTTGAAGCAGAAAGTTATCAAGGGACACACATCATCTGCTAAAAAGTGATTGGCTGGATTTTAGCTTCTCTGCATTTCCTCTTGAATATTTGTCGATAAACGATTGAAATGGTTACGAATCAATCAGGCTCTTGATTCAGAGCATCGTGCGCAAATGTAAGGCATAAATTTACACACGGTATGCGACGTCAAAAGAGTCCGGCACCGATATTGATTCTGAATAACCAGTCGTTGCCAAAGGATAGTCTATCGTGATGGACAAAAGCCCGGATGCCTTTCGCACCATTAGTGAAGTCGGCGAAGACTTAGATCTACCGCAGCACGTGCTGCGATTTTGGGAAACGCGTTTCACACAAATCAAACCATTGAAGCGCGGCGGCGGGCGTCGCTACTATCGCCCCGCCGATGTCGATTTGCTCAAGGGCATCCGTACATTACTTTATGACCAAGGCTACACTATCAAGGGTGTGCAACGCCTGCTGAAGGACAATGGCAATCAGTTTGTCATCGCGCTTGGCTCGGGTGATGTGAATGCGGCAGAGGAAATTGCGCGCCAACGCCAAACGTTGCAAGTCGCCGAACAGGCTCACGCTCACGCAGCCAAGAGATCTGCCCCTGCGGCCTACGATCCCGAAGATGATGCGCTGGTGGGCGCTCCAAAACTTTCGGCTGCCCGGCGTTTCTTTGGCCTAGGTGGCAAGACGGAAGAGGGCGGTCCCGTTGGGTCCGATCAAGAAGCCTTAGCCAAAGACAATCGCGCTTTGTTGCAAGAAGTGCTGTTCGATCTATTGGAATGCAAACGTCTTCTGGATCAAACACGCTAATCTTTTATCTGCGCACTTGACCCCGCAATTGCGCCGTTTATAGAAGACTTCGGTTCGGAGTGTGGCGCAGCCCGGTAGCGCACTTGTCTGGGGGACAAGGGGTCGTGGGTTCGAATCCCGCCACTCCGACCAAATATTCCGGGGCAGTTGGCCTCTTGTCGGGGCCGTAAGCGTGAAAATATCGCATCCTTCACGAGT
>JANPBE010000321.1:0-1579 GCA_031430295.1 Phyllobacterium sp. | reverse complement strand
CCGGATTTGGATGGGTTTTATGCTGGCGAGGATTCAGACGCACCGGACAAAACGCCTGTGCCCGCCGCCTCGCTGGGCTTGCGCATTCTTGCCTTGAAAAACGCGCTGGAAAATCTGCCCAAACAAGCACGCCGCCTTGCCCGCTGGTATGAGCAGCGCGATTTGGCCTATGCGCAAAATGTGGCCCATCGTTATTCGCCCATGCGTCCCGGCCCCGCGCCAGCAGCAGATAAGCGCAAAACTCATGAAATCGACGAGGTTTTGCTCGAATGCCATTTGCTGGCGATTTATGCTGGTGAGCGGCATGATAGTTCGTAAGGGTTTATCGAAATTTTGAGCTTGTGGCGCTGGTTCCTCGCGGGGATCGGCGGGGTTTTGTGCGACTACACCATCTATCCCCGATTTGCAGAAGCCGCCAAAGCGGAAGCCTGTTCTTTGAATCTGATTGGAAAAAGCGGTAAGCCAACCAATTCAAGGTTTAAGCCAAGTCCGCGTGACATATCTAACATCATGCAAAAATCGCTTTGCCCTAACATCGGTTCCCGGCTCACTGCTGCGGCTTTCGGCCCAGCCGAGGTATGTTAGAGACCGCAGCGTCAGGAACAAAGGAAGTGCAGCGATTTCGAATGCTGGCAATGTCCGAACGCTAGAGTAGCCTGCGAGCAATGCCTCGCGGAGCGCCTCAAAATTTGGCTCATGAATATTCTTGATGAGCGCCGTTGCAATATCAAACATCCGGAAGCCAAAGCCGCAGTCGTCAAAGTCGATGAATTGAACTTCACCTTGATCTATCAATATATTTTCCCGCACCAAATCGGCGTGGATGAGGCCAAAATCCCCACCATGATTTTGAAAGGCGGCCAGTTGCTCGCGGCATTCATTTCGCAGCGCCACCAACAGATCACGCTCTGTTTGCGGGCAAGACGAAAACTCCCAGAACTGTCCCCAAAACGGATTTTCGCCGACCAATCCATCGCTATCCCAGCGCGGACGCGTGAAGCCTGTTGGAATGGCCCAGTTATCGGTCAACTTGTGCATCCGCGCCATTTCAGCGCCAACCTTGCGGAATATTTCAGTTTGATTTGAACCCTTGTGAGCCAATGGCTCACCCGTTTTGCCCAATGGCGCGCCGGAAAGCCATGTGAGAAGGCTGGCTTTACGAGGACTTTCGTCACCCAATTCAGCAAGAAACACGCCGGACTTGCAGCGAACGGGAGTTGGCACTTTCATGCCCATGTGCGCCAACATCGCCATCCAAGTGAGTTCGGAAGTGAGCGCTTGATCATCGTGATAGCCCAACCGATGCAAACGCAGCGCATGGGGGCCGTTGCTAGTCTCAACACGAAAAACAGAGTTCTCGCGGTGCATGACCAGCACTGGCTGTCCGACAATCTCCGGCCATTGCGCTGCCACGTGATTTGCAAGAGCGTGAATGTCCTCGATTTTTGTCATCAAAATGCACTCAATACTTGATCCAATGTCTCAACCAAAATATCCGCTTCCACCGTTCCAAACGGCATCGGCGGACGGATTTTCAAGACATTGTAACTGATGCCATTTCGCCCCATCAAAACGCCCT
>JANPBE010000320.1:0-5077 GCA_031430295.1 Phyllobacterium sp. | reverse complement strand
CAGACAGTTCGCGCGTACCGTTGGAGGTTAAAATCACACGGGGAATTGTGGTGGCGGTTATGGTGCCAAGCTCGGGAATTGAGACTTGAAAATCTGATAGTAGCTCCAGCAGGAACGCCTCAAATTCCTCGTCAGCACGATCCACTTCATCAATCAAAAGCACCGGCGCTTTTGGCTGGCGGATGGCGGCAAGCAAAGGGCGCTCCAGCAGATAGGTTTCGGAAAATATGTGCTCTTCAACGCCAGACGCATCTTGCCCCTCGCGGGCTTTGATGGCGAGCAATTGGCGCTGGTAGTTCCATTCATAGAGCGCGGCGCTTTGGTCCAACCCCTCATAACATTGCAGGCGGATGAGCTTGGTATCATGTGCCAAGGCTAGCGCGCGTGCGACCTCGGTCTTGCCGACGCCAGCTTCGCCTTCGAGAAGCAGCGGGCGGGATAGGCTTTCCATCAGCCACAGCGCGGTTGCAAGGTCGCGGTCGGGAATGTACCCGACCGCGGCCAACTGCATGGCGACTTTCTCTTGCGGAACTCTCACGCTCGCAGATCCTCTACTTTACTTGTGCAGACCCAAACGCTCGCCCACTTTCCACAAACGCCAGGCATCATGCGGCATCTGGATGTGTCCAGCGTCAAGGAAGGCGTAGGCATCATTGACCGCATTGGAGAAGCATGGCACCCCGCCGACATGCGGGCTTTCGCCCACGCCCTTGGCACCAATTGGATGATGCGGTGATGGCGTTACGGTAAAGTCGGTTTCCCACTTTGGCGTTTCCACTGCGGTTGGCAGGAAGAAGTCCATAAAGGACGCGCCCATGACATTGCCCATCTCATCATAGCGTATTTCCTGACCCATCGCGCAGGCGAAGGCTTCGGTCAAACCACCATGCACCTGACCCTCGATAATCATCGGGTTGATGCGTGTGCCGCAATCATCCAGCGCATAAAAGCGGCGGGTTTTGGCAACACCGGTATCCACATCAATGTCCATCACGCAGAAATAAGCCCCGAAAGGATATGTCATGTTTGGCGGCTCATAATAGTTCACCGCTTCTAATCCTGGCTCCATGTTCGGGGGCGGCGAGTTATAGGCCGACCATGCGATTTCCTTCATGGTTTTGAACTTTTCGGGCAGGCCTTTGACGCGGAAACGATCCACATCCCATTCCAAATCGCCCTCATGAACTTCCATCATGTGCGCGGCGATCATCTGCGCCTTCGCCTTGATTTTACGCGCTGCAACGGCGGTGGCCGCCCCAGCCACCGGCGTTGAGCGCGACCCGTAGGTTCCTAAACCATAGGGCGCGGTGTCGGTATTGCCTTCCTCGATCATAATATCGTCGGCAGGAATACCAAGTTCGGTTGCGATAATCTGGGCATAGGTGGTTTCATGCCCCTGCCCTTGGCTCTTCGTGCCCATGCGGGCAATGATCGAGCCCGTCGGGTGGATGCGGATTTCGGCGCTGTCAAACATCGCGATGCCTAAGATATCGCAATTTTTGGCCGGACCAGCGCCCACGATTTCCGTGAAGAATGAAATGCCGATGCCCATTAGCGTGCGGGTGTCGCCCTTGAGGAACGCAGCACGGTTTTTGGCCTGCTCTTCGCGCAGCTCCTTGTAACCGATGGTATCCATCGCCTTTTTCATGGCCGTTGGATAATCACCGCTGTCATACTCCCAACCGAGCGCTGAGTGGTACGGGAACTGCTCTGGTTGGATGAAGTTTTTGATGCGTAGTTCAGCCGCATCCATGCCGAGTTTGTGGGCTAATACTTCCACCGCACGTTCAATGGCAAACACCGCTTCAGTCACGCGGAATGAGCAGCGATAGGCAACGCCACCGGAAGCCTTGTTGGTGTAAACGCCGTCAACTGCCAGATGCGCAACGGGAATATCGTATGAGCCTGTGCAGATATTCATGAAGCCAGCCGGCCATTTGGACGGGTCAGCACAGGCATCAAACGCACCGTGATCGGCCAGCACATGAACGCGCATGGCTGTGATCTTGCCTTCCTTGGTGGCGGCAAGCTCGGTCGTCATGTGATAGTCGCGGGCAAACGATGTGGTGGACAGATTTTCCATCCGGTCTTCAACCCATTTGACAGGAACACCCAGAACGATGGACCCGACAACCGAGCAGACATAGCCGGAATAAGCGCCAACCTTATTGCCGAAACCACCGCCAATATCCGGCGCGATGACGTGGATTTTATGTTCCGGCAGACCGGAAATCAGTGACACGACTGTGCGGATAACATGAGGGGCTTGGAACGTGCCCCACAGGGTCAACTCACCTTTAATCTTATCGAACGAGGCTACCGATTGGCAGGTTTCCAAGGGTGATGGATGGGTGCGGTGATCGACAAACATTTCCTTGATGGTGACATCAGCATTAGCGAAAACCGCGTCCGTCTCGTCCTTATCGCCAATCATCCATTCAAAAATATGGTTCGGGTGTTTGCGCGGGCCGTGTGCGCCGATCATCTTGTCCTTGATGTCTTCGCGCAAAATCGGCGCATCGGCATCCATGGATTTGAACGGGTCAACAATGCACGGCAGCGCCTCATACTCGACTTCAACCAGCTCTGTTGCATCAGAAGCGATGTAACGGTCTGTAGCGATGACGAAGCAAACCTCTTGGTTTTGGAACAGCACTTTTTCTTCCGCCAAAACCGCCTGCACATCGCCGGCCAGTGTTGGCATATAATGCAAACCAAGCGGTTTGAGATCAGCCGCAGACAGCACGGCAACAACACCGGGCAACGCCAAGGCTTTGGACTTATCAATGCTTTTGATGCGCGCATGAGCATGAGGCGAGCGCACGAAATCACCGAACAACATGCCCGGTAATTTCAAGTCGTCCACGTAGCTGCCTTTGCCTTGCGTGAAGCGAATGTCTTCTACGCGCTTGCGCTTGCAGCCCATGCCTTGCAGCTTTTCGGTGCGCTCAGCGCGGTCTTGATCTATTGGGGTAAGCGCGTTCATTCTGCGGCCTCCATATAAGGGGTTCCGTTGATTTTGGCGGCGGCATATTCAATCGCTTTCACGATGTTGACGTAGCCGGTGCAGCGGCAAAGATTGCCTGCAATGCCGTGACGAATTTCATCTTCCGTGGGGTTCGGATTTTCCTGCAACAAGCGATGCGCGCGCAAGATCATACCCGGTGTGCAGTAGCCGCATTGCAAACCGTGCATCATGCGGAAGCCCTCTTGCAGAGCGCTCAGCGTCCCATCAGGATTGGCAACGCCTTCAATCGTGGTGATGTTCGCGCCGTTGGCTTGGATGGCAAATGTCATGCAGCTTTTTACGGACATGTCATCCATGTCCACCGTGCAGGCGCCGCAATGGCCGGTATCGCAGCCGATGTGCGCACCGGTGAGCATTTGTTGTTCACGCAGGAAATGAATCAAAAGCGTGCGCGGCTCAACCAGCGCCTCCACTTCTTTGCCATTGATGTTTAAAGTTATGTGAGTTTTAGCCATTTGCTTTGTCCTCAATTCTTCGCACGGGACACAGCCCGCTCAAGCGCACGGCGCATCATAACGCCTGCCATTTTGGTGCGATATTCAGCGGGGCCGCGCATATCTGATGCAGGGTTGGTGATGGCCTCAGCGGCGGCAACGGCTTTATCAACTGATGCTTTGTCGAGCGTCGTGCCGACCAAAAGCGCACCGGCTTCCTCCGCCCACAAAGGCGTCTCGGAGACATTGGTGAGGCCGATGGAAGCGCTCGTGCATGTGCCGCCAGACATCGTGATCATCACAGCAGCGGCGGCAGTGGCGTAGTCGCCAATCTTGCGCTTGAGCTTTTCGTAGGCATAGCCATGCCCTGCGGCAGGTGCGGGAATGCGCACCGACGTCAGAATTTCGCCGTGCTCCAGCGAGGTGTAGTAAGCGCCCTGATAAAAGTCCCGCGCAGCAACATCGCGGCTGCCATTTGCACTGGTAAGCACATAAGTCGCATCCAGACACTGCATAAGTGCGGGCATGTCATTTCCCGGATCGCCATTGGCCACATTGCCCCCAAACGTGCCTTTATAGCGAATTTGAGGATCCGCAATGACCAGCGAAGTTTCCGCGATAATCGGCAAATGCTTGGTGAGCAGGTCAGAACCAATCAAATCATGCTGCGTGGTCATGGCACCAATGATGATGTCTGCGCCGCTCAGGCTAATGCCTTTAAGACTGCTGATCGCTGCCAAATCGATGAGATGCTCAGGCGAGGCCAACCGAGTCTTCATTAAGGGAATAAGACTGTGCCCGCCTGCCAAAACGCGGGCTTCTTCGCCGAGCGAGCCGAGCAATGCAATAGCATCAGCAACGGTGGCGGGACGATGGTAATCGAACGTACCGGGTATCATAAGCGCTCCTCCCAAAGCTATTAGTGTCACCTTCACAGCAGCTCGTTCGCCCTCCAGCGCGAGTGAGTAAAGACAATGATGTCGACAGTGAGGAGCACTTCATCGCCATGAACAAGCTCAAGCGCACGAACAGCCTAAATTTGCACCAAGTGCACTTACCTGCGCACGAACTGCGTCAGTGCCGTTGACTTAAATTATCGTGGTAAAAGAGACTGATTTATCAGTTGGTATGCCGTTAGCTCTTGGCGCAAGACACTTACACGGGCGCGGCTCACCGGTACGGTTCGACGAATCGGCGCGTCCAATTCAGCGACGCCCGCATCACCCGATTTTTTGACACGAATGACGTTGGCAAGGTTCACAATATAGCTGCGATGCGTGCGGAAGAATGTTGTTTCCGGCAGACGCGCCGCAATCTCGGTAATTGACAACGGACAGAACAAATCATCGCGACCGTTGAAGATATAAGTGTAGTGTGCATTGGCGTGAACGGAGATGATTTCATTCGGTGAAATATGGAATTTGTGGCCGTTCTTCTCAATCGGCAACAGAGTGCCGGTTATGGTCTGTGCTGTGACCAAAGGCTCAATTTGCTCTGACACTCCCGGTGTTTCCACCACTGCGTCAGGTTCACTAGCAAGCCGCCATTTTGTGTCGTCATGACTTTGTCTTGCCGCCACCGGCACGAGGGTGAGCATAAACAGGCCCGAGATGGA
>JANPBE010000319.1:0-1902 GCA_031430295.1 Phyllobacterium sp. | reverse complement strand
GCGCCAGCCTTGCCTCGCTGGTCATGCAGTTGCAGGTATTTTTCACCATCCTGTTCGCCGCGCTGCTGATGGGCGAAACGCCGACGCCCAACCAAATCATCGGCGCGGTCATCGCCTTCGCCGGCATCGCCATCATCGCCGTCAGCCGCTGGTCGGGGCCGGAACTCATGCCGCTGGGCCTCTGCGTACTCGCGGCCTTCACATGGGGCATTGCCAACATCATCGCCAAAAAATCCGGTGAGACAAATGTCTTCGCCTTTATCGTCTGGGCCAGCCTTATCCCGCCGCTACCGCTGTTTGCTCTGTCATGGCTAACCGAAGACCGCGCCCTCATCGTGCAGACCATCACCCACCCGTCATGGCTCACCATCGGCTCGGTGCTGTTCCTCGCCGCGCTTGCCACCGTGTTTTGCTTCGGCCTATGGAACCGCCTGCTCCAACAATATCCGGCAGCCACCGTCACGCCGTTTGCCTTGCTCGTCCCCGTCTTCGGCATTGCGTCGGGCGTTCTGTTTTTGAACGAACCCTTCGGCGGCGCGGCCATTATTGGCAGCCTGTTCGTGTTCGCGGGGTTGCTTATGAACATGTTCGGCGCGCGATTGACCAACAAATAACCTCCGCACGTCTTCCGCATGGTTTCCGGATGGATTTCGGGCGCGCGGCGTACGCAGTCTGGGCGTTTGGCGACCGTTTCTCAGCCGCCGTTCAGGTAGCGCAATACCACAATTGCCGCCCAACCCACGCCGAACATTCCCAGCAGCGGCAAACGCAGCCCGGCAACACCAGCGATCACTAGGGCGACCGTTTCCGGCCACGAATGAGTGAAAAAAGTCGGCGCGACAATCGTGGTGATGACCGCTGCCGGCACCGCATTTAGCCCCGCTTCCAGCCGTGGATTGAGCGTTCCAAGCCTTGAAAGCAGCAAATGCCCGCCAATGCGCGTCATATAGTTCAACACGGCACTGACCAAGATAATGATATAGATTTCAGTCATTTAGCCTCTCCCGTGCGCGTAAAAGCCGCTGCAAACAGCACACCCGCCAGCGCCCCCACAGTAACATGCCACGGCGAACCAAGGGTTTTCAGCGCAATAACCGAGGCAATACCCGACACAGCCACCACCGGCAGCCACAGCGGCCGCTTACGAAAGCCCATCACCATGCCGAAGAAATAGAGCGGAAGCAGAAAATCAATCCCGATTGCATCAGGATTAGGGATCAGTTTTCCGAATATCGCACCTAGCACGGATTCGATATTCCACATGACATAAACCGGCAATGCCAGACCCATATACCAAGCGAAACTAACCGTGCCGGAACGCTCCGCCTCACGCTCAGTCTCGGCAAATTGCGGGTCAATCAAAAAGAAAAACCCGATGACTTGCTGCACCGTCGTAAAATGCGCAATCCGCCTTCCAACGGCGGCCGAATAGAGCAAATGCCGCGAATTCACGATGAAAATCGACAAAATAACGATCCAAGGCGCCGCGTGATGGCGGAAAAGGCCAATTCCAACCAGTTGCGATGCCCCCGCATAGATCGTCAGGCTCATCAGCGAAGCCTGCCAAACCGTCAAGCCCTGATCAACCGCAATCGCCCCGTAAAGCACACCAAATGGTGCTGTAGAGATCAAAATAGGCACACTCTTGCGCATACCAGCGAGAAATTGTGGATTCATTGGGCCTCGTTACCAACAAAATAGAAAGAAGTCAGGCGCAGATAAGTGATTGAAAGATAACGAAAATTGATAGTTTAGTCGGCAGTACCCAGTATCGCCCTACCCCAAACCAGCAGCGGCATGGCACGTTTTACAAAGTCCACACTAAGGTCCACCAACTTCGGCGTCGTCACCAAGCTCGAGTCAATATCCTCCCGTACGTAGAAATGTTTGAGCTTCACAGCC
>JANPBE010000318.1:0-1744 GCA_031430295.1 Phyllobacterium sp. | reverse complement strand
CGAGCGGGGCGTTGCCCATGTGCCGGAAGACCGCCCCCATATGGGCCTTGTGCTGCCGTTCGAGGAAAATGAAAACGCAATTCTGGGCTATCACCGCTCGCCGCTTTATGGCGACGGGCCGTTTCTAAGCCCCGATAAAGTGCGCAAAGATGCGCTAGAAAAAATCAGCAAATTCGACATTCGCCCCGATAATTGCCGCCTGAAAACTGCAAATTTCTCCGGCGGCAACCAGCAGAAAATCGTGCTTGCCCGCGAGATGGAACGCGACCCTAAATTATTGCTCGTCGGCCAGCCAACACGGGGCGTCGATATTGGCGCGATTGAATTTATCCATAAACAACTCATCGCCATGCGCGATGCGGGCAAGGCAATCCTTCTTGTTTCCGTCGAGCTTGATGAAATCCGTTCGCTGGCAGATCGCGTTTTGGTCATGTTCGCAGGGCGCATCGTTGGCGAAGTCTCACCTGATGCAGACGAGGGAGAAATCGGATTGCTGATGGCCGGAATTAACCGCAAAGAGGCCGCAGAATGAGCACACCTTTTGCCAAACTGCCGCGCTGGGTTGATATCGGCCTCATGCCCATCACCAATGTGATCGCGGGCTTTCTCATCGCGGGTCTCGTCGTTCTGTTCATCGGCGAAAACCCGCTCACCGCTGTCGGTATCCTGTTCAAGGGCGCGTTTGGCTCGGTCAATAATATCTTCTATACATTGTTTTATGCCACCAGCTTTATCTTCACAGGGCTGGCGGTCGCGGTGGCTTTCCATGCGGGGCTGTTCAACATTGGTGGCGAGGGGCAGGCCTACGTGGCAGGCCTTGGCGTCGCGCTCGTCTGTTTGGCGCTCGATAAGATTTGCCCTTGGTACATCACAGCGCCGATTGCCATCATCGCCTCTATGCTGTTCGGCGCGCTGTGGGCGCTTATCCCCGCATGGCTACAAGCCAAGCGTGATAGCCATGTGGTTATCACCACCATCATGTTCAATTTCATCGGCTCCTCGCTGATGGTCTATATGCTCAAAATCTTAAAGCCCGTCGGCGCGATGGGGCCGGGAACACGGCCGTTTGATGATGGCGCTTACATTCCGCGCTTGGGGCAAATCCTTGAGTGGTTCGGCATCAAATCCGGCTCCGCACCTGCAAACCTCACCTTTATCTTGTCGCTTATCGCGGCTTGGCTTGTGTGGGTGCTCATCTGGCGCACCAAGTTTGGCTACGAGATGCGTGCCTTCGGGCTGAACCCGACTGCGGCATCATACGCCGGCATTTCCGCCACCCGCGTTATCATTTTGACGATGCTGATTTCCGGTGCGCTGGCGGGGCTGATGTCAGTCAACACCATCATGGGCGGCGGGCATAAGCTGGAGTTGGACTTCGTTGCAGGCGCTGGTTTTGTTGGTATTGCAGTGGCGCTTATGGGCCGCTCGCATCCTGTTGGGGTCGTGCTTTCGGCGCTGCTGTTCGGCGCGCTTTACCAAGGCGGCGCGGAGTTATCCTTCGCTATTCCCGCCATCTCGCGCGATATGATTTTGGTCATTCAGGCGCTGGTTATCTTGTTTGCAGGGGCGCTGGAAAATCTGTTTCGACCATTTTTCGTCCGCCTGTTTACACAGTCTGAGAAGGGAGTCTAATCATGGATTACACCTTCTTTATTTCCGTACTAGATTCAACCATCCGCCTCACAGTGCCGATTTTGCTGTGCTGCCTTGGCGGGCTATACTCTGAGCGATCGGGCGTTTTTGA
>JANPBE010000317.1:0-1608 GCA_031430295.1 Phyllobacterium sp. | reverse complement strand
GTTACATCCAAAAGCATATCAATTTCGCGCTTTTGCGCTTCACCGCGCACCAGACGTTCCATCACACGCCACATCCAGCCTGTGCCTTCACGGCACGGCGTGCACTGGCCACAGCTTTCGTGCTTGTAGAAATAGGACAGGCGGGCGATGGCTTTCACCACATCCGTTGACTTGTCCATGACAATGACAGCCGCAGTGCCGAGGCCTGAGCGCAGGTCGCGCAGCGCGTCAAAGTCCATTGGCGTATCCATAATTTGCGCTGCGGGCACCAGTGGCACGGAAGCGCCGCCGGGAATGACCGCCAGCAAATTATCCCAACCGCCGCGAATGCCGCCGCAATGGGTTTCGATGAGCTCGCGGAATGTAAGGCTCATCGCCTCTTCCACTGTGCATGGATTATTCACATGGCCGGAAATGCAGAACAGCTTTGTACCTACGTTATTTGGGCGACCAAACGACGAGAACCAGCCAGCGCCACGGCGCAAAATTGTTGGCGCGACGGCGATTGATTCAACGTTGTTGACCGTTGTCGGGCAGCCATAAAGACCCATGTTAGCAGGGAATGGGGGTTTCAGGCGCGGCTGGCCTTTTTTGCCTTCGAGGCTTTCGAGAAGCGCGGTTTCTTCGCCGCAAATGTATGCGCCAGCACCATGGTGGACGTAAATATCATAGTCCCAGCCGTTGATGTTGTTCTTGCCGAGCAACTTGGCGTCATAGGCTTCGTCAATGGCGCGCTGTAGCGCTTCGCGCTCGCGGATATATTCGCCGCGCACATAGATGTAGCAAGCGTTTGCACCCATGGCAAAACCGGCAATCAGGCAGCCTTCAACCAGCGTATGCGGGTCATGGCGCATAATTTCGCGGTCTTTACAGGTGCCAGGCTCAGATTCATCGGCATTGACCACCAAATAGTGCGGGCGGCCATCGGATACCTTTGGCATGAACGACCATTTGAGGCCAGTCGGGAAGCCCGCGCCACCACGACCACGAAGGCCGGAAGCCTTCATTTCATTGATGATCCAGTCCTTGCCCTTGGCAATAAGGCCCTTGGTATCATCCCAATGCCCACGCGACATCGCGCCAGCCAATGACTTGTCATACTGGCCGTAGATATTGGTAAAGATGCGGTCTCTATCGTGCAGCATTATTTATCCCTCAAACCGGCTTGTCGCCAACAGAGTTGCTCGGACGCCAGCCTTTGGCCAGTTTTTTGGATTGTTTGACCCACTCATCGCGTGAGGCGCGGCCTTTGAAGCCTGTGAGGCGGTCATCAACCCAATTGAGTTCCGCCTTGCCCCAAGAGGCGATTTGCGAGAAGTGCCAAATGCCCATGTCATTGAGCATTTTTGCCAGCTTTGGACCCACGCCCCAGATCAATTCCAGATCATCAGCAGCGCCGCGCGGCGCTTTGAGCAATTCTGGCTCTTGCTCGACTGGCGCTTTTGGTGTGGCTTTGGCAGTTAATTTTGCAGCTTTTGGCGCTGAAGCCAGCATTTGTGAGGCGGAATCTGCTGTCTTGGAAATCTTCGCATTGCCGTTGCTGCGGTCTTTGCCGCCACCAGCGGCCGGTTTCAAATCGACGATACCGCGCACGGACGTGCTGCCTGC
>JANPBE010000316.1:0-2140 GCA_031430295.1 Phyllobacterium sp. | reverse complement strand
CGGCGGCAAATGACGCGATGAGTGCCGAAGCTGCAAGTAACAAATGGGTCTTATTCATTTTCATCTCCCTAAACTGAATGTATCAGTACCATGCGACACAGACTTTGAACGCAACCAGAACAGCCCGTTCATATTCAATTTAGAAATGAGTGTAAGCGCATCCGCTCAATCGTCAACCGACGCCTATGCTTGGTTCAATCCCAGCGTCTTCTGCATCACCTTCGGCAAATTCAGCGATGCCAGACGATGGCTCTCACGCAAATAATCGCACAAGCCCGCATCATCCAGCACCTCATCACTCGTGCGTTGCAGCCAGATCATCCCGCGCGAGGCCAAATAGGGCGCAGGGCGAACCCCGCGCTTATTTTTCAGCATATCAAAACTCATCGGCGAGCATTTGAACGTAACAAACAACCCCTCGCCCTCGTTCCACCCGCCAATGGCAAAAACCTTACCGCCAACCTTCCAAACATGCGCCCCGCCCCATTGGATGACGGTAGTCGTGTGAGGCAGCGAGGCACAGAAGGTGTTATACTCGGCGAGTGTCATGGGCAAAGGCATCCATCAGATTTCAGTTCTTATGCAATAGTTGGTCACCAAACGGATTATCAATGACCATCAACCAACGCCCGTCGGGTTGCTTGCGCAGCACGATAAGTGAAAATCCACGCTGCTCAACGGGATGACCATCTGGCGTTTTGCCAGACATTTTCCATGTATAAGAATGCAGTGCAATGTCTCCTGTCTGTATCAGGTCTTGGCTCATGATGGTAATCTTCGGGCTGATTGCAGTGAATTGCTTGAAAGCTTCACGCAGCGCCTCGGATCCCGTTACAGGCATTCCCGGTTGCGCCAGCAAAACAGCATTTGGCTCATAAGTGGCAAGAATGCCGGCAATATCACCGGCTGCAACAGCGGCATTGTTAGTTTCGATTGTCGATAGAATGTTAGAATGATCCATCTTCTGGTTTCCTTGATCGGCTTGTGATTGGGCGTCAACCGTCTGCGCTCCACAAAGCATGAGCGCGGCAAGAGCAAATCGTCGAATTGTAGTTGATTTCATGTGCTGTCCTCCGGTTACAGAGTGCAACTACGTGGACCGCGTGTCAGAAAGTGGCAGTGGTCAAATGTGCATGTTGAGAGGAGGTGTCCGACACGCGCCAGAGCTTTATCAAATCATGACGCCGACGCGGATAGCGTATGGCAATCTCAACCATTGAATCGATGCGGTCAGTACGAAAATGCCGAATGCTCTCCCGCATTTCGCACCATGCCGCGATAATCAATCCGCCGTCAAAATAAATCAGCAAGAATGGCCATATGATCCGTTCAGAACTTTCGCCCTTCGCATCTTTGTACTGGATACTCAATTTGCGCTCAAGATGAATGGCCCGCCGAACCAACGTCATATCAATTGTCTCTTGCGGCACAACTTGGCTTGATGAAACAATAAGCGATTGTGCCTCAACACGATCCACAAGTTCATTCGGCATAATGGCTGTCAACCGCGCCATCGCTTTGCGGGCAGCCTCGGATAAAGATTTGTCCGCCTTCTCCGCTACCCAACGCGACCCCAGAATGAGCGCATCCACTTCTTCCACGGTAAACATCACCGGAGGCAACAGAAACCCCGAGCGCAGAATATAACCAACACCAGGTTCGCCCTCGATGCTCGCACCAAGCGACCGCAGCGATGAAATATCGCGATACAAGGTTCGGATTGAAACGCCCAATGTTTGCGCAAGCTCATCTCCCGAAACCGGACGACGACGACGTCTAAATTCCTCAATCAAATTCAAAAGTCGTTCGGCTCTGGAAATGGTGACCTCCGCTGCATTGGCAATCTTGTTCAACAGACTGCCAGCAATTTATGCAACTAAAAAGTGGTTTGTCCGGCTATACGCAAAATGCGTTGCATCTGGCGAGTGTCATGGTGTCCGCCCTTTCTTTCCTCTCCCCTACCGAAGGTGGGGGATGAGGTGGCGCGGGCGAAGCCCGTGACGGTGAGGGGGCCTTGGCGCACCACCAATTTATCGTGGTTTATTAATGTGGAAGTCACCAGCATGTTCGCAACTGATGTAACAAACAACCACCATTGCATCCAGTCGAACCACCCCCTCACCGTCACGGCTTCGCCGCG
>JANPBE010000315.1:0-1408 GCA_031430295.1 Phyllobacterium sp. | reverse complement strand
TATGAATGATCGTGCCTTGCGCGAAATGATTTGCTCGCTTGGCGGCGTGGCCAATGGCTTCCCGCGCGAGGCTGGGTTTGACATCACGGTGGCGTCCGAAGTGATGGCGATCCTCTGCTTGTCCAATGATTTGAAGGACTTGGAAAAGCGTCTCGGTGATATTATCGTTGCTTATCGCCGTGATAAATCGCCGGTTTATGCCCGTGATTTGAAGGCTGACGGTGCGATGACTGTTTTGCTTAAAGATGCGATGCAGCCAAACCTGGTGCAGACATTGGAGAACAATCCGGCGTTCGTGCATGGCGGCCCGTTTGCCAATATTGCACATGGCTGTAACTCGGTTGTGGCGACGACGACGGCGCTGAAGCTGGCGGAATATGTGGTGACTGAGGCCGGCTTTGGCGCTGATTTGGGCGCTGAAAAATTCTTCGACATTAAGTGCCGCAAGGCGGGCTTGAAGCCGGCTGCCGCTGTTATCGTGGCGACTGTTCGCGCCATGAAGATGAACGGCGGCGTGAAGAAGGAAGATCTTGGCGCTGAAAACATCGCTGCGGTTCAAAAGGGCTGTGCCAACCTTGGTCGCCATATTGAAAACGTCAAGCAATTTGGCGTGCCGGTTGTTGTGTGCATCAACCATTTCACGACAGATACGCCGGAAGAAATTGCGGCGATGAAGGATTATGTTGCCTCAAAGGGCACTGAAGCCATTCTGTGCAAGCATTGGGCGCATGGCTCTAAGGGCATTGAAGAACTGTCACGCAAGGTTGTGGAATTGGCGGAAAGCGGCCAGTCGCAGTTCTCGCCTCTTTATCCTGACGAAATGCCGTTGCTCGACAAGATCAACACCATCGTCAAGCGCATCTATCGCGGTTCGGAAGCCATTGCTGACAAGAGTGTGCGCGACCAGTTGAAGGCTTGGGAAGAGCAGGGCTATGGCCATTTGCCTGTCTGTATGGCGAAGACCCAATATTCCTTCTCGACGGACCCTAACCTGCGTGGCGCGCCGGAAGGCCATGTGGTTCCGATCCGCGAAGTGCGGCTGGCCGCCGGTGCGGGCTTCGTCGTTGTGGTCTGCGGCGAGATCATGACCATGCCGGGCCTGCCACGGGTTCCGAGTTCAGAGAAGATTTTCTTGAATGAGATGGGGCAGATTGAGGGACTATTTTGATCCGGCTCACGCCACTTCGATAGTTGTGAATTTAGAAAAGGCGGCCTTCGGGTCGCCTTTTTTATAGAGCGTCTGGCCAGCGCTGCGATGTGTGGATGATTGTAATTATATCTACGGAAGTTTCAGTGACACGGTAGGCGATGATGTACGGCATGTCGGGATAGCCCTCCTCCAACACCTCTGCCACCTCGGCAGGATGCGGAGCGGACGAGGACTTGAGCGCGCCGACCGAAGAGAACG
>JANPBE010000314.1:0-2388 GCA_031430295.1 Phyllobacterium sp. | reverse complement strand
AGTATCATTTGCAATCGTCCGGATGGCGAGAGTGCGGATCAGATTCCCTTCGCAATAATTGAAGCCGCTGCGATAAATGCGGGCGTTCCTATACGCAATATTCCAGTTATTTCGGGCGGGCTGACGATGGATGATGTGGCAGCCATGCAACTTGCGATAGCTGAATTACCCAAGCCAATATTTGCCTATTGCCGCTCTGGCGCACGTAGCGGCAATCTTTATAATCTTGCGCTGCAACACAGCGCTTAGGCACTGACAACTTGTCGTCTGTCGCTAAAAAACATACTCCATAGACACGTCATACAAGAGCTTGATGTTGAGCGTGATGATTATCGCGGCTATGATAATTGAGATGGCTGTCAGCCATCGCGGTGCTACCAGCGCGCCCATGTGTTTGCGCGAGGCCGTCAAATGTACGAGCGGCACAACAGCAAACGGCAATTGCAGCGATAACACCACCTGACTGAGGATGAGCAGCTTGCCGGTATAGCCTTCGCCATAAATTAGCGTCACAAGAATGGCGGGTAAAATGGCAATGCCGCGCGTCAGCAGCCGCCGCGCCCACGCTGCCAATTTGATCTGGATAAACCCTTCCATCACTATCTGACCCGCCATTGTAGCCGTAACCGTGGAATTTAATCCACAAGCCAAAAGCGCAATTGCGAACAGGCTCGGCGCGATAGAGGCCCCCAGCAATGGCGCCAGCAATTCATGAGCGCGGCCAAGTTCTGCCACATCCGTCTGACCTGTTTTATGAAACGTTGCCGCCGCCAAAATCAGAATAGCGGCATTGATGGTGAGCGCAAACATCAACGCTAGTGTGGAATCTATCGTGGCATATTTTATCGCCTCGCGCTTTTCGGGCAGAGAGGTGCCATAAGCGCGGGTCTGCACAATGCCGGAATGCAAATAGAGATTATGCGGCATCACCGTGGCGCCAATAATACCGAGCGCGAGGTAAAGCATGTTGGGATTGGTCACGATGTCCGTGGTAGGGGCAAAGCCCTTGATGACTTCGCTCCACACCGGGTCCGCCAGCGCTATTTGGATGGCAAAAGACGCGAAGATCACGGCAGTCATCGCCACGATAAATGCCTCGATTTTGCGGAAGCCCTTGGTTTGCAGCCACAAAATAAGAAATACGTCGAGCGCCGTAATCAGTACGCCAAGTTCGAGCGGGATACCAAACAGCAGATTGAGACCAATCGCGGTGCCGATAACCTCTGCCAAGTCTGTGGCGATAATGGCAAACTCAGCCAGTAACCAAAGCGGAAACGACATCCATTTGGGATAAGCATCGCGGCACGCCTGCGCCAAATCACGACCTGAGCCAACCGCGAGGCGCGCGCATAACGCCTGCAAGATGATTGCCATAATGTTGGAAAGCAAGGCTACTGCCAGAAGCGCATAGCCAAACTGCGCACCCCCCGCAAGCGATGTCGCCCAATTACCCGGGTCCATGTACCCAACGGCGACAAGATAGCCCGGCCCCATAAATGTCAGCAACTTGCGAAACGGTGTTGCATTTGCATTGACGGCAATCGAGCGGAAACTCTCCATAAGCGAAGGTTCACCGCGTTTGCGCAGCCATCCAGAGCCTTCAATGAGGCCACCATTTATTTCATTATCAACACGTTTGTCCAAGCTTCACCCATCCAGTTGCGAATGGTTCGCAACATAGTCAGTTGCGAATGATTTGCAAGTGGGGAATTTTGCAAAGTTTCAGCCGCTAAAAACCATCTGACGGAATATACGTCATTGACGTATAATTCTAATCGTGCTATCGACAATTTTATGCCTCGCCATTTAATCACTGTTGTTGAGACACCGAGCTATCTGGCGGCAGCGAAGGGCTTGCTTTCTGAGGCTGAACGCAAAGCCGTTGTTGATACTGTAGCAGCTGACCCGGAGTGTGGGATTGCACTAGGCGGCGGCATCCGGAAGGTTAGGATTGGTATTGACGGCAGGGGCAAACGCGGCGGCGGGCGCGTCGTTTATATTTATGCAGGGCAAGATATTCCTGTCTTTCTTTTGACCATCTTCGCCAAAAATGAGGCCGCTAATTTGAGTCGGTCGGAGCAAGCGGCGCTATCGGAAGCGGCCACTTCAATCATAGCGAACTACCGGAGAAAAAAATGACAACCGCATATAAGAAAATCATGGCAGGCCTTGGCGATGTTGATGCTTTCTTGAAGAATGAATCAAAGGGTCATGTCATCCATGAGGTGTCTGTGACAACTCCTGATGTGTCAGCCATCCGTAGCAAAAGCGGTCTTTCCCAGCGCGCGTTTGCGCAGAACATCGGCGTCGCCTTGGGCACACTACAAGGCTGGGAACAGGGCCGCCGCAAGCCAGAAGGACCAGCACGGGTGCTGCTCGCGCTAATCG
>JANPBE010000313.1:0-2618 GCA_031430295.1 Phyllobacterium sp. | reverse complement strand
GTTCGTCTTAGCGGAAATGTGATGGGCTATGCGTTTGCGCTTGCACTGGGCAATGCCATTTTTATTTCCCTGCTGACGACAATCGAAAGCCGTAATCCGCTTGCGATTTTCAAAACCCACATGCGCACGGCCTTCGGCATTTCGACGATCTCAATGTCGAGCTTTCTCTTCTTCATCTGGGCTGTGTCCGTTGCTCCCGTCGCGCTGGCGTCTGCACTGCGCGAGACAAGTGTTCTCTTCGCCATTGGTATCGCGCATTTTGTGCTGAAAGACAAAATTGGCAGACTGCACATCGCGGCAGCATTGCTGGCGCTGGCGGGAATTGCGGCAATTAAGCTGGGCTAATCCTCACCATCCACCACGCGCAAATGCAATTGTCCTGTTCGCGAAACGGCAACTGGCGCTTCGGGCGCGGTTGGCGTTGCCGCCACAGGAACTTCGCCAAATTCCAGTGATTCAATCTTTTGGCCGCGCTTGGTGACTTTCGATGTTGATATCAAAATATCATCGACATCTTTCGACGTCTGCTGGAAGTGGCCTTGCAATTTGCGCACCCGCTCATCTAAACGGCCCACATCGTCCATTAGCCGCACGACCTCGCCCTGTATCAAATGCGCTTGCTCGCGCATACGTGCGTCTTTCAAAATGGCCTGAATAACTTGGATGGAAAGCATCAACAGCGAGGGCGAAACAATCACCACCCGTGCGCGATGCGCCTTTTGCACGATGGCCTCAAAATGCTCGTGGATTTCCGCAAACACCGATTCCGAAGGCACAAAAAGAAACGCCGTATCCTGCGTCTCGCCCTGAATGAGGTACTTCTCCGAAACATCTTTGATAGGCCCGTCCATATCGCGGCGGAACTGCGTTTCGGCCCCGCGCTTCAAATCTGGCGTTTCGCTGGCCTTGATGGCATTCCAAGACTCTAGGGGAAACTTCGCATCAATCGCCAGTGAGGGCGCACCATTGGGCATACGTATCAAGCAATCCGGCCGCACACTGGTTGAGAGCGTGGCTTGAAATTCATAGGCACCGATAGGCAGGCCGTCTGCAACAATGGCTTCCATACGCGCCTGACCAAAGGCACCACGCGTCTGCTTATTATTCAGGATAGATTGCAGCGTCACCACCTGTCCGGCCAGTGCACTAATATTGGCCTGCGCGCTATCAATCACCGCCAGCCGCTCTTGTAATTTGGCCAAGTTTTCATGCGTGGATTTTGTTTGCTCCACCATCGTCTGACCGATACGGTTGGTCATGCCGTCGAGCCGCTCGCGGATGGCCTGCGTCATTTCAGATTGGCGGGAGCCAAAAATCTCCGCCATGGTTTGCATCCGGCCCTGCATCTCGGATTGCGACTTTAAAATATCGGCCATCCGATCTTCGGCCTCGCGCGTGCGCTCCACCATTTGTGCTTCGCTTTGCGCCCGCGCCTTGCTTTGGCGGCTAAGCGAGAGCGCCAGCCAGAGCAGCAAAATCACCAACAACAGGCCAGAAATCGCCAGCGCCATTCCAAATGAAATGGGGCGATTGCCTAGCGTCATAATCGGCGTTGCCAAGAGTGTCTGAATATCCATAACGCTACTTAGCGCGATTCGCATTTGATAAACAGCACAAAGCAAGAACAATTATGTTAAGTCGCAACTCTTCAGGATTGACGGCAAGTCGCAGATTCATTATTTGCGTTTCATGTCCATTCGCCCGCTCATAATCCTGCCGGATCCCGTCCTGAAACTTGTGTCAAAACCCATTGAACGGGTGGATGCGCAGGTGCTGAAACTCGCCGATGACATGCTGGAAACGATGTATGATGCGCCAGGAATCGGCCTTGCCGCCATTCAAATTGCCCAGCCGCTGCGCATGTTGGTGATTGATCTAGCGAAGGGCGATGATGAAAAAGACCCGCAAATTTTTATCAATCCGGAGATTTTGCGGGTAAGCGACGAGCGCTCGGTTTATGAAGAAGGCTGCCTTTCCATTCCCGATTATTATGCCGAAGTGGAGCGCCCAGCCGGGGTGCGCGTAAAATATATTGACCGCGCAGGCAAGCAACAGGAAATTGAGGCCGATGGTCTCCTCGCCACTTGTTTGCAGCACGAAATTGACCACCTCAACGGCGTGCTGTTCATCGACCATATCTCCAAGCTGAAGCGCGACCGTGTGATTAAAAAGTTTGGCAAAATCGCAAAGTTTAACGGCGGCACACATTCTATTGATAAAGACCATCTGGTTTGATATCATTGATATCAAAATGTCTCGGTTCAATTGGGAGTGTAAAGATGGGGAATCTATTGATCCGCGATGTGCCTGAGGTTTTGAAGGGGGCCCTTTCAAAAGCCGCAAGGCGCAATCATCGCAGCCTCTCGGAACAAGCCAAAATAATGCTCACTCAATCAGTTAGTGCGCAAGAGTCTCTGAGCCCAAAAGCTGAACTTTCCACGTTTGAGCTAATCCGCGCATCATTTGGCGAAGAGCGCCCCACAGACGAATTGCATGACGCCTATCTCAAGGATTTGGAATGTGCTCGTAAAAGTGGGTTCGAGCGCTCGGTACCAGAACTCGAATGATCGTTCTTGATACCAACGTAATATCGGAGGCAGACCGGCAGAGCGCCCATC
>JANPBE010000312.1:0-2275 GCA_031430295.1 Phyllobacterium sp. | reverse complement strand
CACTTTATTCTGTTAATCCACGCCTCTGGATTCCGGGTTCCGCTTTGCGGCCCCGGAATGACGGCCTAACGAGGAGACATGTCCGTCATTCCGGAATTGCGGAGCAATATCCGGAATCCAGAGATGGGATGGTGGCGCTTGAATTGCGCCAGTTGGAGTAACTTTTTGTTATTTTTGATGCCTTGTCGGCGTCGCACTTTATTCTGTTAATCCACGCCTCTGGATTCCGGGTTCCACTGCGTGGCCCCGGAATGACGGCCTTTCGAGGAGACATGGCAAACACGCGACCGATGACGGCGTGCAAGTCCGCCGCTCAGTGTCTGACCGAAACCTCAGTCGGCAACGGATAACTCCCCTTGGTGCCGCGCCAATGGGCGACTGCGAAAAATAGCAGCACTATCGCCATGCCTTGATGGGCTAGTGCGGTGTGGAAATCCACCGCGCTCAAAAGTGTGGCGATGCCGATGGAGGCTTGCAGCGTGACCAGCACGAACAGCAGGATTGAACGATTGGCGTGGGTGGTGCGCGGCTCGTTTGCCAGCGTCCAGATCATGTGGATGAGCACCAGTGCGAACAGTAGATATGCACCGCAGCGGTGGACGAACTGGACCGTCTTGGCGCTTTCAAAGAAATTGCGCCAGACCGGCTGCATGTTCAAAAGATCGGACGGGATGATTGCGCCGTCCATCAGCGGCCACGTGTTATAGGTCAGCCCCGCATCTAGCCCCGCGACCAGCGCGCCAAGATAGATTTGGATTAGCGACATCAAGACGAGGAAGCCAGCGAAGCGGCGCGTTGAACTTTGCGCTGGACCTTCGCTATGCACCGCCAGCCCGCGCACGACATAGGTGGTGGCGGCGAAAATGAGCGAGGCTATTATGAGATGGGTGGCTAGGCGATATTGGCTGACATCAGTGCGCAGCGTGAGGCCGGAGGAGACCATCCACCAGCCGACGAAGCCTTGAAAACCGCCGAGAGCCAATATGCCAAGAAGGCGCGGTTTGAGTTTGGATTCCAGCCGCCCTGTGACCCAGAAAAAGGCCAGCGGCAGGGCGAACACCAGACCAGTGGCGCGGGCAAGAACCCTGTGCGCCCACTCCCACCAGAAAATGCTCTTAAAGCCATCCAGCGTCATGTCTTTGTTGATTTGGGCATATTCGGGAATTTGCTGATATTTGGCGAACTCCTGCTCCCACTCGATTTGGTTCAGCGGGGGAATGACGCCGTGGATGGGCTTCCACTCAGTGATCGACAGTCCGGAATTCGTGAGCCGCGTTGCGCCGCCCACCAGCACCAGCGCGAAGATGACCAGCAGGCCGAAATAGAGCCAGAGCCGGATGGCTTTTCGATTGCGCGCCTCGCGGCTTTGGCGGGTGGCGATTTCATTTGGCAGAGTGGCGGCAAGGGACATGATGGGGTCTCGATAATAAGTACTGATATTTGCATCACCGCATACCCTCGTTCAAGCCAATGTGAGGCGTGGCAAGGCGTCGCTATTTCCCTTTTTGTCGGCAAGCGCTATGTGGGGCACATGTATGTACGCTTCAAAAAATTCATCGGCACATTTGTGCTGGTCATCCTCATCATCGGCTACGCACTAGCCGCCATGATATTTGCCGAAACGCAACTAACCCACGCCAGCACGGGCGCGCTGTTCATGTTTTTCGCCGTGACAGGGGTGCTGTGGATATTGCCCGCCATGGGGCTGATCTGGTGGATGGAGAAGAAGCCTAAACTGTAACTACCCTTTTTCGCCCGTTCGCCAATAACGCTGTCAGCCCTGCCATCATCGTCCTCACATCCGCCACGTTTTGATAGCGGCCATTGAGGGAGATGCGGGGCAAGGCTGTGGGGATGTGGGCGTGATCTTCGAACAGCAAGCCGTGGCGGGTGGTGACGGCGGTTTTGTATCCTGCGACGGCAGCGAGTGCGACTTCGCGGGAGCCGATGGCTTCGGCGTTGCCGTAAGGGTAGGCCAGATGTTTGGGCTTGATGCCGGTTTCTAATTCCAGCGCGGTGTTGCAGCGCTCGAACTCTTTATAGACGGCGTCTTCGGTGAGCTTCTTTAAGTGAAAATGCGAGTAAGTATGCGCGCCGATGGTGCAGAGCGGGTCTTTGGCAATTTCGCGGATTTGGTCCCAGCTCATCAATTCGCGCTTGTTATGGGCAGTGCAATCAATGCTGGCCAGCTGGGCTAAATCGCGGGTAAAAATGGCGTGTTGCGCTTCCGGCAGTGTTTTGACCACGTGCTGTTTGATGGCTTTAAGCGAGGCGC
>JANPBE010000311.1:0-5961 GCA_031430295.1 Phyllobacterium sp. | reverse complement strand
GGGTTGGCGGAGACATATTCAACGTTGAGCTTCTTATTACCGCCCATTGTGGAGCGGCCGTAATTTCCCTGTGAATTCAATATGCTAGCCAGATGAACTTGCCAATAAGCGTTGCTCAAACGGATGTTGATAAAGCCAGGTCCGGCGATTTCAACGCTGGAAACATCAGCATCGGACTTCAATTTTGCAGCGATTTGCTCGGCCAATGAGCGGGGATTTGAGCCGACGGCTTTGGCCAAAACCATGGCGGCGTTGCAGGCTAAATCGCCGTGGGATGGGTCACGGGGGGACTCTACCGCGACGCGCGAGATGTCTAAAGGCGAGCCGTCTACGGGGTTGAGGCCTAATGAGCCGAGAATGAATTCAATCCGTGCGGAGAAGTCTTGGAAAATGTTCATGATAACAAGATGGTCCTGAATTTCTTAAGGCGCTGGCTATCCCAAAACGGGGATGCGGTCAAACAATCGCTCATAGTCGCGGATGGCAAATTGGTCGGTCATGCCAGCGATAAAATCGGCAACGCCGCGCGCCCGAGATACGGTCGGAACCGATACGCCGCGCGCCCGAAGTGCGTGCGCAATGGATGCGTAATCCATGCGGAAGGCGTGCGGGAGGTCATCGGGGTTGGAATTATAATGATCGAACAGGTCCGACACTATATTTGCAGCCGCTTCCATCTTAGTCATCACTAATGAATGGCGATAAAGATGAGCGTAGAGGAAGGTTTTGAGCGCGGCCTCTTGGCTCAACATTTCATCCGAAAAGCCGATCATGGCATTCGCCGCGGCGCGGACATCCGCCACTGTTTCCGGCCTCAAAACTTTGAGGCGGCGCGACGTTTCTGCGATCACATCTTCGACCATCGCGGTGATTTGGCGGCGGCCAAGTTCGGCGATTTTCCGGCTCTCCTCAAGCTGCGGATAAGCGGCCTCGATCTCGCGAATAATAGGACCGACCAACGGCGCTTCGCGCAACGCTTCAAACGCTAGTATCCCTGCCCGCAGACCATCATCAATATCATGGGTGTCATAGGCGATGTCATCGGCGATTGCCGCGGCCTGCGCTTCCAGCGAGGCAAAGCTTTTCAGGTCCAGCGGGAACAGCACATCAAAATCCACAATGCTTTGCGGCACGGCGTCTTTCATAGGCGCGCCGTTGGCGTTCAACAAAGGCCCGTTGTGCTTCACAAGCCCTTCCAGCGTTTCCCATGTGAGGTTCAGCCCGTCGAACTCGGGATAGCGGCGCTCCAGCATGGTGACGATGCGCAGACTTTGCGCATTATGGTCAAACCCGCCCTCGCCCGCCATCTTGGAATCCAGCGCGCGCTCGCCCGCGTGGCCGAAGGGCGTGTGGCCAAAATCATGCACCAGCGCCACGGCCTCCGCCAAATCCTCATCCAGCCGAAATGCGCGGGCGATGGAGCGGGCGATTTGCGCCACCTCAATGGTGTGGGTCAGCCGCGTGCGATAGTGGTCGCCCTCGTGGCTGATGAAGACTTGGGTCTTATGTTTCAAGCGGCGGAAGGCGGAGGTGTGAATGATGCGGTCGCGGTCGCGCTGGAATGGTGAGCGCGTCGGGCTTTCGGCCTGCGCAAAGAGCCTGCCGCGCGAAGCATCCGGATGACAGGCAAAGCCCGCGCGCGGTTGATAGCCATAGCCAATTGCCTCAAACTCACTCATGTAAAACCACTTGAACCATCACTCGACATTGACTTCAACACGCTTCATTCTTACCTATGGAATGGTCCGCAAACAACCTTGAACTGTTTGTGCGAAAAAGGAAGCCCGCCATGCACACGATCAGTGTTTCAGATGCCGCAGCCAAGCGCATCAACCACATTCTCGCCAAAGACAGCGCAAAATCCGCGCTGCGCGTTTCCGTAGAAGGCGGCGGCTGCTCGGGCTTTTCCTACAAATTCGATTTGGTATCCGCAGGTGAGCCGGATGACATCACCATTGCCAAAGAGGGCGCGACGGTTTTGATCGACGCCATGTCCGTTGAATATATGGATGGTTCGGAAATTGATTTTGTCGATAATCTGATGGGGCAAAGCTTTCAGATTAAGAACCCGCTGGCGACCGCGAGCTGCGGGTGCGGGACTAGTTTTTCGGTATAAGTTTTTACGAAGGCCCCTTTCCGTCAGCTTCGCTGACATCTCTCCCCGCAAGCGGGGTGAGGTTAAAGCGGCAGCATTATTCTCTACACTTGTTTAAGACAGACCTGCGTTTCTCATCGCGATTGCGGGCCATGTCTGCCATCATACGGTCCTTTGTGTGCCACTGCGATTTGCTGACAGTATCCTGCACGAAGGCAGTGTCGCCGTGCATAACCAGTGCGGACAGAGCAGTCTTAGCAATGTTGCTTGGCCATTTACTGTCAAGATTTTCTCCGTCCACGAGACGGTGCAATTTTTCGATATAGGCAGGAGCGCCAACGGGCTGTGCCAAACAAATGGCAGTGATAGAGACATTACCAATGTCATCCCCCTTTAATTTATCCAAATAAGGCAGTGGGTTTTCACCAACCAAACTAGCAGCATAAATAAAGCTACGGCCAAATTTGCCGAACTTATCACCTTGAAGAATGGCGACGATTTGGGGCTTATTGCGCATCAAAATGTCCAAATCTAATCTGTGAATAGACCACAGCGCAGATTGCAAAGCGTAGCGCGGTTCTGAAATGTCACTTGTTTGTACTTCGTTCAGGACCTTGGGGAGCAGCAGGGACGCAACGGCTGGCTTGGTGAATACCTGATCGAAAAACCCTGTATGCCCGATGCGTCTATCGGCAAGTACCCGTGTCGCAATATCCAGCCTGTCACTGGTCCAGTCTTTATATATGCGGGCATGTTCAATCCAACTGTTAACCGCTTGATTTTGCGCCTCGTTGAACGGGTCGTTGCCTGGTAAATTAAGAGTGGAGAGAATATCGCGAATTTCAGCGTCGGTTGGTTCGTTTTGCCAGCTTTTTTTCTTTGGATCCTGCACTGTCTCAGGCGCAACTTCCACCTCAAAACCTAACGTGCGAATGGCCGTAACATAGTCAATTGGTAAGATTTTGGCTTGGCTTTTCATGAGTTCAAAGCCGCTGCTGCTCATGCCGGACATTGCCGGACCGATGACTGAGGGCATAAATATTTGATCAAAATTTTGTTCCTGAAGGCGCATTATCGGACTGCCTTGATAAGTGGAACCAATAAGAGCCGTGATGCGACGCCAGCCCTTTAGCGGCGATTTTCTCGCTTGCTTATCTGTGCTTAGCCCGTCGCCGTAGCCACTTTCCAGTCTGATGACCAAAGCGGGCTGCACGTTATTATCCGGTTGGAGCAATACGCAATGCGCAGGTGTCGGGTTTGAGCTTCCCGGGACACGGCAGGCCTCGCCTAAGCCAGAGGTGTAAAGTGTATTGCTATCAAACTTTCCGTTTGAATCCTTTTTGCCGCTTGCAGCGATTCTTATCCAATCGGCTTCACCGTTTTCCAACAACACGCGGCAAACCTTGTCGCATCCTTCTGCGCGGCCATAATTGCCTGCAAAATCAGGATAGCCGCCCTGCCCGCGTTGGATTTCAATGGTCCGAAAGGGTTGTTTCGCCGTTGGTATGATTTGAACGGCCCCCAACCGCGCTGCATAAGCATCACGATCTCTGATCGACAAATATCCCGGAAGAATAGCAACCGTTACCAGCGCCAATGCCGTAAGCGCGCCAGCCATGGGCCGCTTTGACGGCTCTTTCCATGATATGACCATTGGCAGGAAACACGCCAAATAGACAAAAGCTGTCGCGCTAAAGAGTAGCGGGAAACCCAGACCTAGCGTTATAAACAATACCAAAATAGCCATGTCTTTGATGGACATTACAAGAGCAAGCACTCCTGTAATGCCTAGGGCGATGTAGTAGATCTTTGTTTTATCTCTGGGCGCACGCTCGGTATTCGGCACCAAAGTCTTTGGTTTGCGCCAAAGTATGAGTGATACCAACAACAGAATTGCGTATAGCGGCTTGCCGTAGGCAAAACTAAAGGCGATGGCCGCTATGGTCAGAAATCGAAAAAACCAGCTCAATTTTATAGCCCCCACGCCGATTGGTCTGTTTTTTACAGTGAGATTATTAAAATTGACGCAAGGTGCCGCCTTCCAGCATCTCAAGGTTGATTTATGTTGAATAATTTATTGAGATTTCGGGCGATGGGTGCCCATTGCGGCTTTCGCGACGCGCGAAATTCATTCTATATGGCGGTAACGGGAAGGTGGGCCTCATGAAAATCGCGACGTGGAACATTAACGGCATCAAGGCGCGGATTGAGAATTTGCTGGTTTGGCTGACGGAATCCTCGCCGGATGTGGCTTGTTTGCAGGAAATCAAATCTGTTGACGCTGATTTTCCGAGGGCGGAGATTGAGGCGCTGGGGTACCATGTGGAGACGCATGGGCAGAAGGGGTTTAACGGCGTGGCACTGCTTTCCAAGACCAGCCCGCTGGAGGTTATGCGCCGTTTGCCCGGCGATGATACTGATGAGCAATCGCGTTATATTGAGGGCGTTTTCAAGCGCGGCAGCGGCACTCTGCGGCTTGGCGGGCTTTATTTGCCCAATGGCAACCCGCTGGGCACGGAGAAGTTTCCCTATAAGCTGGCGTGGATGGAGCGGCTGATTAGCTATGCGGAAAGCCGGCTGGCGCTGGAAGAGCCGTTTATTCTGGCGGGGGATTACAATGTGATTCCGGAAGACAAGGATTGCAAAGACCCGAAGGCATGGGCGGGCGACGCGCTGTTCCAGCCCGAATCGCGCCAAGCCTTGCGGCGGCTGGAGGCGTTGGGCTTCACCGATGCCATTCGCGCCACGACCGATGCGGCGCAGGTCTATACGTTTTGGGATTATCAGGCGGGCGCCTGGCAGAAGAACAATGGCATCCGCATTGACCATGTGATGCTTTCGCCGGAGGCGGCGAAGCTGTTCAAAGGCGCGACCATTGAGAAGCACACCCGCGCGTGGGAGCGGCCATCGGACCATGTGCCGGTGGTGGTGGAAATAGCCGAGTAGGCTTACTGGCCTTCGAGGATTTGCTCTGACAGCACGATGGCCGTGCGGCGGTCCGCCTCGCCGGAGAGGGCGAAGGCCTGCTCCTGCATATCAGAAATCCAGCTATGGTCTTTGGTGGCGCTGCGGGCCAAGGCGGCTGTGAGACTGGCAAGGCCGCGCACTTTTTTACCGTTTTGAAACAGCATGTTACCGAACATGGCTAAAGCGCCGGCATGGCCTTTTTCGGAACTCAGTTTGAACAGGTTGAACGCTTGTTTCACATCCGCATTGCCACCATCGCCGGTTAAAAACATCTGGCCGAGCTCGAACTGCGCTTCTGGGTCACGGAAGCTCCAGGCGGCCTGCGCATATAAATCACGAGCGGCGGCGGGGTCTGCCACGACGGGCGAGCCTGGAATGCCGCGATGAATGAAGCCCGCAAGCGCTACCAGCGCACTGGAAACATAGGAACTATCGGGCGATACCGGATCAATATCCTGACGGACGATTTTTTCGTAGATTTTGAAGGCCTCAAAATCATCCTCGGCAACGCCATCGCCCTCTTCATACATCCGCGCTAGTTTCCACTGCGCACCGGCATGGCCTTTATCGGCGGCATAGCGATAGGCTTCGACAGCATCGTCCTTATTGCCGCTTTTGTAGGATTTGAAGCCGAACTTGAACAAGGCGAACGGGCTGGACTTTTCGGTCACTTCTTTGGACTCAAACGCATGTGCCAAGGGCGCTGCAAATAGTGCGGCTGCCACTGCCAAACCCATGATTTTATGTATCTTCACAATCTGCATAATTTCATTTCTAGCGCTCAAACTTGGCGCAAAAATATCTCGTGACCTTTCGCTGGACCCGCTTTATGGCGGGAAATAGGCAAATTGGACGCCTTAATTGCCCAAATCATACTATGCATAAGAGTGTTGCTGAAT
>JANPBE010000310.1:0-1091 GCA_031430295.1 Phyllobacterium sp. | reverse complement strand
CCTCACGCACAATTGACTTACGTTACACAAGCTAGCGGGGCACAGTTCGCGCTTCACGTCAAATTCCCGCCGCTATTTATCGTCACTGCTGGCTAAAGGCATTGATTATGACACCAGACGACAGTGAATGTCCCATTTCGGGAGCAAAACATTCCAATGTTCACGGTTCAGTAACCAGAAATGCATCAAAATTGAATCAAATATCGTGATTGGTTTATGGTTGCTGCCAAAGTCAGTCTGAACAAGGGTTTATGATCTCCATGCGTGGAACATCTCGTCTAATCGCCATTGCCGCATTCGCCGCTGTTTCCAGCGCCGCGTTTGCGCAGGCACCCACTCAAATCGGCAAATTCACCGATTGGGGCGCCTATGGCTATCAGTCCGGCGGCGGCAAGGTCTGCTATGTTTTAACAACGCCCAAAACCAAGGCACCGGACAAGGTGGACCATGGCGACAATTTCTTTTTGATCAGCCAGAAGCCCGGCCAAAATGTCTCATTCGAGCCGCAGTTTATGGCCGGCTATGAATTGCAGGCCTCATCAAAAGTCACCGTGACGGTGGATGCCAAAAGCTTTACCATGTTCACCTCCGGCAAAAGCGCCTGGATGGAAAATGCCGCTGAAGAGCCATTGCTTCTAGCCGCCATGAAAAACGGCAAAGCCATGTCCGTCAAAGCCGTCTCCAAGCGCGGCACGCCGACAGGATATACTTACTCGCTGTCAGGCATTTCCAAAGCACTTAGCGCGATTAAGACGTGCAAGTAAGATCTGCACACTAACTCCTGACTATTCCCGCGTGATTTATCTGCCGTTCGGTGCTAGAGGCATTGCAAAATTGCCCCTAGCAACAAATGGCCTTGGAATTTCATGACGACCTCTATCGACCTTACCGCCCCCGAAACGCGCGACGCATTGCGCCCTGTGATGAGCGAAAAGCCATCGCTGATTGGCCTTACGCGCGAACAAATGGGCGAGGCGCTGCTCAAAGTCGGCATTCCTGAGCGCCAGATTAAGATGCGTGTGCAGCAGCTTTGGCATTGGCTTTATGTCAGGGGCGTTTCTGACTTTGCCAACATGCGCAATATTTCCAAG
>JANPBE010000309.1:0-2598 GCA_031430295.1 Phyllobacterium sp. | reverse complement strand
ACATCTGCCGCCTTGGCACCGGGCTTATAAAGGCTGGAACCAAGGCCGAAGGTTTTAACGCCCACTTCCATCCACGCGTCAAAGTCCGCATCCGCCACGCCGCCAACCGCGCCAATGACTGTATCCTTCGGCAATATCGCGCGGATGGCGTTGACGCCTGCGGGGCCAAGTGCGCTGGCAGGGAAAAACTTCAGTGCCGATGCGCCGCACTTGATGGCGAGCAGCGCCTCGGTGGCGGTGAAAACGCCGGGCATGGAAATCATGTTCAGTTCAGCAGCCTTGCCCAGCACATCCGGATCGACATTTGGTGTGACCAGCAAGCGCCCGCCGACATCATAGAGGCGCTGCACATTGGCGGCGGTCAGCACCGTGCCTGCGCCAATCAACACGCCCTTTGGTGCGCGCTTGGCCAGCGTTTCTATGGAGGTAAACGGGTCCGGTGAGTTCAGCGGGATTTCGATGGCCTCGAAGCCTGCGTCCAGCAATGCATCGCCGATGGCGGCAATTTCGTCTGGTTTGACACCGCGCAAAATCGCGACCAGCCCGCGCTTGATGTGGGGCCATGCGGCGGAATGTTTTGTGCTCATTATCCTGATTTCCCTAAAATCGTGATGGCCAAAATTGTTTTGCGGCAGCGATAAGCCCGGCGCGAACCAGTGCTTCACCGTCTGTCACTGTATAGCGAAAATCAGCCATTTGAAGTGCCTTTTCATACAATTTGCCAAGCCCGCCAACGCCCACCAGCGTGACGTTAGACGCCGTGCCATAGCTGAGTTTTGCGCCGCCAATTTCCGCGCCGATGAGCAGTCCAGACAGTTTGGCGGCGCAGTCTTGCTGCGAAAACGAATGAAGCAAGCTGGCGGCGCGTACGGAAAACAGGCGTTGCGACAGGGCTTGCGGATGGGCGATCATATCAGCGCAGGCGTCGGCAAATGCCGGTGTATCATGGGGGAACGTGCGCACATCTCCAAGGGAATGGCGCAGCAGCGAGTGGCTGGCAAACAGCGCGAACAGCTCGCCGGTGATAAATGTTGTGAGGCGCTGCACAGTGTTTTGGTTGACCTCGACCCACTTTGAATGCGTGCCGGGCATACACACCAGTTGGCGTGAGTTGTCCGAAATGAGACCAAGCAGTTGCGTTTCTTCGCCGCGCATCACATCCGGCTCGACGGCGCTGCGCTGGGCGACACCGGGCAAAATGCGCACATCGCGGTTAATGCCGCTGACATTTATCGCATGAAGAATGATGTCGCTGAGCGGCGCTGGCGTATCAACATAGGGCGCTTCCACCCAGCCTTGGCGCGAGCCTGCCATGCCGCAAATGATGACGGGAACATCGGCAGCAACGCCAAGCTCTGCCAGATGGTTTTCCAGCGTGGCCGCAAAGCCAAGGGCGCGTGCGCCTTCCAAGCCTTCATCGGTTTGACGCTGGGCGACGATGTTTCCCTTGCTATCTATCACCCAGAGCCGCAGGCGGCTTGTGCCCCAATCTAGGGCGACGCATGAAGTATCACTCATCTAATTTGCCTCATTGAGCGCAGTCGCCGTGACGACCCACATGGTTTGCGGATAGCAAAATGGCAGCACAAGACCGCTTTGCATCAGAGCCGCACCTGACAAAACCAAACCCTCCTCGCCGATGAGCGGCGAGGTGAACTTGCGCGTGGCACGGTCCTTTAGCTGGTCAGTATTTTCAAGTTTAAGCCGGTAGCGTTTATTTGAATCAAGCCCGCTGAGACGAAGCGGATGGACGGTCTCATCGCGCAAGGTTTCAAGCGAGCCGGAAAACAGAATAAAACTACAGCGGTCTTGCGACACCGTCATCTGCGCCAGCGTTTCTACTGTTGGTGTTTCCAGACGATATTGGCGACCGGAATGCATGAGGTTGCGGTGCTGCTTATAAAACGCCGTCCAGCACTTAAGCTGGGCTTCCTCGCTTGCATCCAGTTCCCGCAGGTCCATTTCAAAGCCCATATGGGCACTGGCAGCGACCAGCGCGCGGAAGGCCATGGGTAAATTGCGACCTGACGTGTGGCAGCGGCGCGGGCCGACATGACTGCCGAGAATTTCCGGTGGCAGAAATTGCAGTGCCGCATTTTGCATAATCCAGCGCTCGTGGGCATCGTTGGAGTCCGACAGCCAGACGCGCTGCGTGCGCTGTAAAATGCCATAGTCGATGCGCCCGCCACCCGAGGCGCAGCTTTCAATTTCGACGGTAGGATGCTTTTCGTGCAACCGGTCCATGAGGCGATAGACCGCATCGGTCTGGCGGCGCAGCAGGCCAAAACCACCCCCATCGACTGCCAGCGTCAAATCGCGGTTCATGTCCCATTTGATATAGTCGATTTTATACTGCGAGAGCAGTGCATCGACCCGCTCAAAAAGATAATCCACCACTGCGGGATTGGAGAAATCCAGCACCATTTGATTGCGCGATGTTTGCTGGGTGCGTCCCTCCGGCGCGATGATCCATTCCGGATGGGCGCGGGCTAGATCTGAATTCGGGTTGACCATTTCCGGCTCAAACCACAGGCCAAAGCTCATGCCGAGCGATTGAACATGGTCTATCAGCGGGGTGAGGCCATCGGGAAATTTGCG
>JANPBE010000308.1:0-3156 GCA_031430295.1 Phyllobacterium sp. | reverse complement strand
GAGAAGGCGTTCGCTGAAAAGAACGGACTCAAAGAGGTCACGGTTGCGGATCTCATCGCCTATCGTCAGCGCAAAGAAACGCTGATTAACCGCGTCGCCTCGTTTCCCATCGAAACCGAAGGCGGACGCGCCGAGGCCCATGCCTATTCGCTGCCGTGGGATCCGATGCAGCATTTGGCAATTGTGTTCGGCGATATTCGTGATGGTGTGGATGTGCCGGTGCGATTGCATGCTGAAAATGTTGCCAAGGATGTGTTCGGTGCAGGCGAAGAGCTTTCGGCGATAATGAAGAAAATGGGCGAAGAAAAACGCGGCGTTATAGTGTATCTGCGCGAAGGGTCTGTAGGCGTTGGTCACCAACCGCGCAGCCGTCCGGACCTACCAAACGAGGGCCATGCTGAAGCCAAACTGCGTGAAAATGAATGGCGCGAAATCGGGCTTGGCGCGCAAATATTGAAGGATTTAGGCGTCACATCCATCAAGCTGATTTCATCCCGCGAGCGCCACTATGTCGGGCTGGAAGGCTTTGGTATTGAGATCAGCGAGACTGAGATATTGGAGCGCTAAGCGGCCGCACGCAGATCAAATCCAATGTGAATGTCATCGAACGGAACAAGAACTTTCCCAGCCTCGTTACGCTCCATGATGCCCCATTCAAGCAGTACCATGACGTCATCATGCACGCGACGCACATCACGGCCAAGTTCACGAGCCAGACCGCGTATGGTTGTCGGGCCAATTTTCTGTAGGCGTTCGATCAGCTCAAATCGTTTTGTAGTGAACACTGAAAATAGTTGAGTTGCGGTGCTAAAAGTAAATGTTGCAATGGGGTCGGAGACCGTTCCCTCACGCATCACTTGTTTGGCAGTTTCAATTTCTTCGAGAAAGGCAGCATCTCCATCTGGCCGAATTTGAATTAGAGCTTGTTTCATATTTTTCTCCTGTTCATGACTTCCGTGTTGAAGCTATCCAAAAGCGCGTCCGTGGTTGTGAATAGATAAGGGTATTCCTGATCGTCCAGATGGCAATGGTCACCCTTGCCGCGCTCATTGTCAAAGCCAACAAGTCTGGACCCGTTCTTACCGTAATAGAGCCGATATTTGAACTTATGTAGGCTTCCCAATACGGGTGAGGGCACTTGCCAAATGACGATTTCAGCAATCGCACCATCGGAAAATGTAAATTTTGATTGACGAACCAAAATTGCCTTCATGTTGACAACAATGTCATCACCTAGGCCTGTTGTCAATTATGTCAACGCATTGTCACATCTTCTAGACTCAGCTACAAAATCTACGGGGCGCATGCAGACAATAGGATGCTGGCGATGTGGGACTTTTCGATTTCTAAAACACTGGGCCTGATGGCCAAGACATATCCGTTCATCTTGTTCAGGATGCTTGTCTATTTTGGCATTACCATTGCCTATATCTTTGCCACCGGCACCGGCGGCGCGATTGGCTATGGTGTTGGCCGTGTGTCTAGTGATCCGGATGCGCAAGGTTCATTCGCATTATGGGGCGGTGTAATCGGGTTTGGCGTTGTATCTGTCGCCGTTTATTGGATACGCGAATACGTGCTCTATGTCGTAAAAGCTGGCCACATTGCCGTGATGGTGGAACTACTACAGGGCAAGGAATTGCCGCAGGGTCGCGGTCAAATTGACCATGCGAGGGCGGTTGTTACAGAGCGCTTCACCGAAACCAATGTGCTGTTTGCTATGGATCAGCTCGTCAAGGGCGTAATCGGTGCGATTACTGGTCTCATTGGCGGTATCGCCAACTTCATCCCCATCCCCGGTCTCAGTACGCTTGTGAGCTTCCTCAATACAGTCATTCGCATGTCGCTGACATTTGTGGATGAGATCGTACTTGGCTACGCCATCAAAACCAACAGCACTAATCCATGGGAAAGCGCGCGGCGCGGTGTTGTGCTTTATGCGCAAAATGGCAAGCACATGGTCAAGAACGCCATTTGGCTGTCACTCATTATGTGGGCACTGAGCATCGTGGTTTTCCTGTTTATGCTCGCTCCCGCCGCTTGGCTTTTATATGCGTTGCCCGGCCAAATGGGCGGATGGGCATTCGTCGTCGCCATCGTTTTTGCATGGGCTTTCAAGGCGGCCTTGCTGGAGCCATTTGCCATCGCAGCGTTGATGGATGTTTATTTCCGGGTTATCGAAGGACAGCAGCCAAATCCGGAATGGGAGCAGAAACTCGATGGTGCATCAAACAAGTTTAAGGAACTCGGGCAAAAAGCGCGCGATTGGTTTGGTGGCGCGCGCCCTGTTGGCGGTGGACAAAATCCGACCCTGTGACGGATAAGACTGGATTAGGCGGCGCGAGCCGCTATATTCATCCCATGACAACTCAGCTTTACACCCATCCAATTTTCCAGCAGCACTTGACTGCGCCCGGTCACCCTGAGAGACCGGATAGATTAGTTGCGCTGGATAAAGCGCTCTCGGTTTCTGGCTTTGACGCTTTGGTGCGCATAGAGGCACCGCGCGGATCAGAAGAAACCATCCTGCTTGCCCATCCGGAATCCCACATGGCAATGGTTGCCTCGTCCATTCCAGAGGAGGGGCTTAGTCGTCTTGATCCCGACACTGTTGCCAGCCCGCAAACTTTTGAAGCCGTAATGCATGCCATCGGCGCTGCCAATGCCGCTGTGGATGCGGTATTTGCGGGCAAAACGGACAATGCGTTTGTCGCCTCGCGTCCACCGGGCCACCATGCCGAGAGTGAAACCGCAATGGGCTTTTGTTTTTTCAATCACATTGCGATTGCCGCGCGTTATGCCCAGCAAAAACACGGTGTTGAGCGCGTGGCTATTGTCGATTGGGACGTTCACCACGGCAATGGAACGCAGGATATTTTCTGGACCGATAAGAGCGTACTCTACTGTTCAACCCACCAAATGCCGCTTTACCCCGGCACAGGCGCGCTGGACGAGACTGGCGTGAAGAACAATATCTGCAACGCGCCGCTGGCACCTGAAACGGGCTCGAGTGTTTTCCGCGAAGCATTCACCAGCCGCATATTGCCCGCAATTGAAAAATTCCAACCGGATTTGATCCTGATCTCCGCAGGTTTTGATGCCCACAAGCGCGACCCGCTGGCGAGCATCAATCTGGAGGAAGATGATTTTTCTTGG
>JANPBE010000307.1:0-6565 GCA_031430295.1 Phyllobacterium sp. | reverse complement strand
GTAGCCGGTTTCGCTGGCTTTGCGGGTGTCGAAGTGGTCGTGGCAGGTGTCATACCAAGCAGACCCTGCAATTTATCCTTATTGATATAACCGGCATAGCCCGCTCCGCCGACAAGCAGTAAGCCAAGCAACGCGTATAACACACCAAGTCCCGCACCGGACTTCTTACGTGCCGGAGCGGGCTCAACTGCGGGCGTGAGCCAAGCATCACGCACCGCACTGTCCACTACCGGATTTGGTGCACTGGAGTTAATTTGGTCTGCTAGCAAAGCATCAACATCATCTGTCGTGCGGAAGGCATCAACACTCGCAGGCGCAACAGGCTTCGGCAACGTTGGCTTTTTCGCCAAGTCGGTTTGTACAGAGGCCATAAAATCTTCGAGCGGATCTCGATAAGGCACTGGCGCAGCCGCCGGAACCGGCACAACAACCACTGGCGCAGGCGCAATTACCGGTAAGACAACAGCCGGTGCCACCGGCCCTGGCGCATAAATATCTTCAACTTTTTGGATGGCTTCATCCAACATGCGATACTGCCTGCCCGCCAATTCCGGCGAAGGTGCGGGCACTATCGCGGCCAGCTTATCGGCAATGGTTTTGCGCGCTTTTTCATAAACCCTTTGGCGCATCTCGGGTGAGTTTCTCTCACCCAACCCATCAATGGTTTTCGTCAGTACCGCTACAAAATCAGCCATATGTATAAACTGCCATTCTTAAGGCTTCGCACCCGCGAAGCACCTCAACTGGCATGATACTAATCTTGAAACGGGTCTGTAACAAGTATGGTGTCTTCACGCTCAGGGCTTGTGGACAACATAGCCACAGGACAGCCAATCAGCTCTTCAATATAGCGCACATATTTGATGGCCTGCGCCGGCAATGCCGACCATGAACGCGCGCCAGCGGTCGTATCTTTCCAGCCTTCCAGCGTTTCGTACACCGGAACCACACGCGCCTGCGCGCCTTGCCCCGCTGGCAAATAGTCAATCAATTCGCCGTCCAGCATATAGCCAGTGCAGATCTTCAATTCATCCAGACCGTCGAGTACATCAAGCTTGGTCAGCGCGATGCCATTGATACCGTTCACCGCAACAGCTTGGCGCACCAGCACCGCATCAAACCAGCCACAGCGGCGCTTACGCCCTGTCACTGTGCCAAACTCATGGCCTTTTACGCCAAGAAATTCACCAACTTCATTCTTCTGCTCAGTCGGAAAAGGGCCCTCGCCAACGCGGGTGGTATAGGCCTTGGTGATGCCCAGCACATAGCCAATTGCGCCCGGCCCCATGCCCGACCCAGCAGCCGCTTGGCCGGCAACAACGTTGGATGATGTCACAAATGGATAAGTCCCGTGGTCAACATCAAGCAGCGTGCCCTGCGCACCTTCAAACAATATTCGATCACCAGCCCGGCGACGTGTATCCAGAATACTCCAGACACGATCCATAAACGGCAGCACTTTATCGGCGATGCTGGTAAGTTCGGCCAAAATTACGTCGGCCTGCACTTCTTCCACACCAAGGCCGCGACGCAGCGGATTGTGATGCGCCAGCACGCGATCAATCTTGGCTGGCAGCGTTGCCACATCAGCCAAATCCATAAGCTTAATCGAGCGACGTCCAGCCTTGTCTTCATAGGCCGGACCGATGCCGCGACCTGTCGTGCCAATCTTGGTGCCTTCGCTCGCCTTGCTTTCGCGCAACCGGTCCAGTTCGCCATGAAGCGACAAAATCAGCGGTGTGTTTTCGGCGATCTTCAAAACATCCGGCGTAACCACAACGCCCTGTGCCGCGAGGCGTCCAAGCTCGGCGATAAACGCATGGGGGTCAAACACCACGCCGTTACCAATAACTGATAGCTTGCCACGCACCACGCCTGATGGCAGCAGCGAGAGCTTATAGCTCTTGCCGTCGATAACCAGCGTATGTCCGGCATTATGGCCGCCTTGAAAGCGCACCACCACATCGGCACGCTCAGATAGCCAATCTACAATTTTGCCCTTGCCCTCATCGCCCCATTGCGAGCCAACAACCACGACATTTGCCATTCAGATCTCCTGATGCATGCAGATTTTTAATGAGGGGAGGATTTCCCACGGCTCTATAGCGAGTGAAATCTGCTTTTGCGAGTGCTTTATGCGGCAATGCAGCATTAGGACACAAAAAAACGCCGCGCTGGTTTCCCAGCGCGGCGTTTCTTCACTTATTTGCCAGCAAAGCTTATTGAGCTGCGGCCTTAATTTTTGAATTGCAGATGCTGTAGAAGCCGCCGCCCTTCTGGATCCAACGTAAACCGTTCAGCGTACCTGCATCCTTGTTGGCATGATAGGCATCAACGCAAGTGCGCATACGGGCCTTACCGGCGGTCAGGTCAGCATACTGTGCATTCACTGCCCTAGGCATTTTCACACCCTTTGGTACAGAAACATTGGCAACAACAGCTGGCTCAACCGGATCTGGAGCGTCCTTGGCAACGTCAGCATCATCCGGCGCATCTTGCGTATCGGTCGTGCACTTTGTGCTGCGGAAATCATTCCACTTCATGCCGTTCAGCGTGTTCGCCGCCTTGGCAGATTGATAAAGCGCACTGCATTCCTTCACAGACAAATGACCAACCGCATCAGTTGGCGCGACGGCGGCCATAGTGGCAGCTGGCTTCTTCGCCTTGGCTGGCGCTGGTGCATCAACGGGTTCAGCGGCAGCGGTATCGCCCGAGCACATGGCCTTGCGATAGTCATTCCACTTCATGCCATTCAATGTACCGGCAGCCTTATCGGCCTGATACTTTGCCGAACAATCCTTGGCAGAAAGCTTAACGCCCGCTGGCTCAGCAGCTGGTGCAACAACGGCAGCGGCGGCTTCTTTCTTTGTCTTCTTCGCTGGCTTTTCAACAACAGCCGGAGCTGGTTCCGCAGCAGCGGCGGCTTCCTTCTTGGTCTTCTTTGCTGGCTTTTCAGCTACAGGCTCGGCAGCGGCAGCTTCCGCACCGCAATTTGCCTTGCGGAAATCCTGCCACTTCATGCCATTGAGTGTGTCTTTGTCTTTAGCGGTCTGAAACAACACGCTACATTCTTTTGTTGACAACGCATGTGCCGGCACCGCGAACAACATCGCGCCGGTAACCGAGGCAAAAGCCACGCCCATAAACTTCTTTATCATTTTAGTATCTCCACCTAATTCCGTTGACAGTTCATAAGCCATGCGCTGTAGAAATCAACTTACATGGCTGTAATATGGCGATAATGGTGCAAATATGGCGTAATGCTAATTCGCGCCTGTTGTGCATAGCCAAATCAGGCGCACGTTAGTATGACAGACCATCGTGCCCAAGAGTCTCACCAGCCAAGCCTATTTGCTGCTCATCCTCACAACACTGTTCTGGGGCGGCAATTCCGTGGCCGGGAAAATGGCAGCAGGCGAAATCTCGCCGATGCTGCTTACCTTCATTCGCTGGAGCATGGCATTTCTGGCAATCTTACCATTCAGCATCAATGAGCTGCGCCGTGATATGCCAACGATCAGAAAACATCTGCCCATCTTGATGTTCTACGGCATGTTCGGCATGTCGCTGTTCAATATCTTGCTCTACACAGCATTCACCAAAACCAGCGCCGTCTCCGGCTCCATCGTGCAGGCCGCGCTGCCCGCCACCGTCTATCTTTTGAACTTTCTTGTCTTCCGCGTGCGTGTAACGCCCTACCAAATCGCCGGATTTTTCGTCACGCTTTTAGGCGTCGGCATCGTCGCTACGCATGGTGATCTATCGCGCCTAAAAACACTGGACCTAAACATCGGCGACGCCATCGTTTTAGTCGCGGTGCTGGTCTATGCCATCTACACAGTCCTGCTGCGCTACAAGCCACAGCTTAACTGGAAAAGCCTGATAAGCGTCCTGTCCCTCAGCGCCGCCATCGCCGCGCTTCCCTTTGCAATCTGGGAACACCAAACCGGAGCAACCATACTGCCCGGCACCAAAGGCTGGCTCATCGCCGCCTACACAGCCATCTTCCCCTCGCTCATCTCCCAGCTATTCTTCATCCGTGGCGTCGAATTGATTGGCCCCAACAGAGCCGGAATATTCATCAACTTCATCCCGATTTTCGGAACCGTGCTCGCGATAGTCTTGCTGGGAGAGAAGCTGTAAGCGTTTCATGCGATAGCATTGGCGCTGGTTGTAGGCGGGATTTGGTTGGCAGAGCGGCGGGCGGCTTAGTATTTTTTTGTCAGTCTCGCCGCCCGCGCTAGGCAACCCACACTGTTCGTTCAATTTTTACATCTCATCCAAATGAATGACGCGCATTTTTTTCTAAATAGTCCAAAAAGATATCACCACATTTAGGAGGATGAATGCCAATGACCACCGATGGTGAAAAGGCGGCAGTGCTGACTGTTCTTGAAGCAGAGACAGAAGCATGGCTGAAGCGGGACATGAAGGCCTTAGCGAGCTTTTGGATTCAGTCACCTCAATCACGGCGGATGTCATCGGTCGCTCATCATGGAACTCATGTTCAAGTGGGTTGGGACGCAATTATTGCTGCATTCGAGGCGATGGCGAAACAATATCCTGAGACCTATGACGAGACACGCATCACACGAGAGCGGATGAACATCGTCATCAACGGTGATATGGCTTGGGCAACGTTTGATCAGATTGGCAAAAGAACCGGCGACAACTTTGAACTTGCTGGCACCCAACACGAACTGCGAGTTTTCCAGCGCGTAAACGGCGAATGGAAAATAAATTGTAATGTCATATTGCAGCGCAAAATCGACCAAGAAACAAGCCCGTTGATTGAAATCAGTTTGGACCAAAGAGTCCTCTGGATGAATAGCTATGCCCACGATCAAATCAATGACCATCCATTCTTGATGATACGTGGCGGTAGGTTGCTGGTGCGCGACCGAATTTTCGAGGGCGCACTTAAAGACGCTATTAGGTGGGCAGATGAGCGCCTTTATTGGAACTCCCCACCAGCGCAGCCCAACGATCGTGCACGCGTCGTAATTTTTGGTGAAAATGACGACGCGATACCAGTGTTTTGTTGGGTCGTTGTCGAGGATGGCAAAATTCTAGTGTCCCTGGCCGACGACCAGCAGACCAAGCAGAAGATCGCTTTGGCCCAATCTATCTATGATCTGACATCGGCACAGACCCAATTGGCAGAACTACTGGCACAAGGTTACGATGCATTACAGGCAGCCAAAAAACTCGGCGTTAGTATCAACACAGTCCGCACCCATTTGCAGCGCCTTTTTGATCGCACCGGTGTCCGCACTCAATCAGCCTTGGTAAGCCTACTCTTGAGCACGGAAGCACCAACAATCAAATAAGGGCAAGGTTGCCTCACCCTACAACATCAAACTCCAGCCGCTTAGCCGATTGAAACTTCGCATTGCTGCGGATTTCCTCAAGCGCTGATTCCGGGAACGGTCCATCCAGATACAACAGCGCAATCGCGTCGCCGCCTGCCTTGTTACGGCCGAGTTGGAAGTTGGCGATGTTGACCTCGTGCTTGCCGCACAGCGTGCCCAAGAGACCAATAATCCCCGGCGCATCGGCGTTCGTGGTGTAAAGCATGTGATGCCCGACTTCGGCATCCAGATTGATACCCTTAATCTGGATAAAGCGCGGCTTGCCATCGGAGAAACATGTGCCGGCAATTGAGCGTGATTGCTTATCTGTGCGCACTGTCAGCTTGATATAGCCATCAAAAACGCCAGACTTATCGCGCTTGATTTCGGATAGCATAATGCCGCGTTCTTTCACCATGATGGGCGCGGAAACCATGTTCACATCGGCCACTTGGTTGCGAATGAGGCCAGCAAGCGCGGCGGAAATCAGCGCCTTGGTGTTCATGGTCGAAGTCGAACCATCAAACAATATTTCAACTTCCTTGATTGGCTCTTCTGTCACCTGGCCGACAAACGCGCCCAGCACTTCCGCCAGTTTCACGAAGGGGCGCAGACGCGGCGCTTCTTCTGCCGTGATGGATGGCATATTGATAGCGTTAGAAACAGCGCCCTTCACCAAATAGTCCGCCATTTGCTCGGCAACTTGCAGCGCCACATTTTCCTGCGCCTCGGAAGTCGACGCGCCCAAATGCGGTGTGCAGACCACGTTTGGCAGCTTGAACAAAGGCGAGTCAGTCGCTGGCTCAACTTCGAACACATCAAGGCCCGCACCAGCCACTTTGCCGGATTGCAGACCCGCCAGCAGCGCCGCCTCGTCAATCAGCCCGCCGCGCGCGCAGTTGATAATGCGAACGCCCGTCTTCATCTTGGCGATAGCATCCGCATTGATAACATTGCGGGTCTTGTCAGTCAGCGGTGTGTGCAGCGTGATAAAATCAGCGCGTTGGAACAGTTCGTCCAATTCCACCTTTTCAACGCCCAAATCAGCAGCGCGGCTTTCGGACAGGAACGGATCAAACGCGATAACATGCATTTTGAGGCCAACGCCGCGCGTGGCAACGATGGAACCAATATTGCCGCAGCCGATAATTCCCAGCGTCTTGCCGGTAATTTCAACGCCCATAAAGCGGTTCTTTTCCCACTTGCCAGCTTTG